>JAJAYH010000289.1 GCA_026786325.1 Alkalinema sp. CAN_BIN05
GGGTAGGGATCTATTTAGATTTGAAGACCCAAAAATGGAGTTGCGATGGGTGCTATGTAAGCGCGTTTAAAATTTTGTGAATCTAGCAATATTATTTTTTGCAATCATGAAAAATAAAAATCAGAAGTTGTCATCATTGAATACATTCAAGAAAATATTCCACAATTTGGGCACTGGTTCCGCTCAATGGGAAATATCCTTGAAGGCTATTCAGGGCAAGGATTTCAAAGATTTTCCTTCAAAATCGCTATCATCCTTGGATGACAAACGTTTCGGACGATTCATCCCACCCAGCGGAACCAGTGCCGATAATTGGCTCGATGAAATGACAAATTATTTTATAGAGCGCCACACGAGCGGGTTTGTCGAGGGATTTAATAATCACATTAAGGTGCTAAAGCGGCGATGCTATGGCATTTTTAATGTCCAGCGTATCTTTTAGCGATTAACTCTGGATGTTCACGGATATGAGCGATTTGCTCCTGACTATGTTGGAGTATTCAGGAGACTGTAATCCATATCTAGCGTTCTCAACGGGAGATCTGGGAGAGAGCCATTATTAAAATCGGTAATTCTCAAGGGATTCGGATTCCTAAGCTTTTGTTAGAACAATGTGGGCTTCGGTCGGAGGTGGAAATCGGTTTGGAGGGCGATCATTTGACGATTCAGATGGTGTCGCATCCGAGAGCGGGCTGGGCTGAGGCGTTTGCGAGAATGGCGGAGAATGGCGATGTGCTTTTCGATGAGTATGCTTCGACAGAATGGGATGAGAATGAATGGGAGTGGTAGTTAAACGATTTGATGTTAAACGATTTAATATTTTTTTAGTTCAGTTTAATCCGACGATCGGTCGTGAAATATAAAAGGTGCGGCATTGTGTTGTTATTTCACCAGATGAGATGAATCAGAGTGTGGGTAGGGTTATTGTTGCGCCGATGACGAGTAAGTGTGGCGATTATCCGAGTCGTGTCATTTGTATATTTGAAGATAAATCCGGCCAAATTATTTTGGATCAAATCTGTTGTGTAGATAAGATTCGATTGATTAGGCAGTTGGGGACAATCAGTCAGGAAGAGGGACGATCGGTTTTGAAGATTTTGGCTGAAATGTTCGCAGAATGAGAGCGATCGCGATCGGTTTATCAGGAAATATATCAGGATTACTTCGTAATTCATAATTCTCAATTATTTCTTCCGTCGCCACCAAGCCCGAACTAAACGGATTTCATCAAAACTAACGGTCTCGCCCACAATTTCTCGAATAGCTGTTAATGAATCAAGTTTAGTTTGATTAAAAGCTTGTAAAATTTGCGCACTCCGATCTCGACTCACCAACCGATCGAGTTCCACTGTGTAACCATTCTCCAGCAGCAATTCCAAATGACTCATTACTGTTCCCCGCCGCAAGTCTCGCTGCTCCGCAATATCATCAATGCGTAATCCCTGTTGATGTAATCCAAGAGTTTCTAAATGGGTCGCGCTAATGTGAGCGCGGGTTTCAGTTTTAAGCGGCGCAATAGTCTTGGTTGTACCGACAGTTGCACCCACAATAGGCAAACCATTATCTTCACGAAAGGCAGTAATCTCACCCATGAAGGCTTCACCATACTGCGACATTTTCCGATCGCCCACACCCGACAAACTCAGGAATTGCGATCGGGCGACGGGTTGTTGTTGAGCCATTAGCCGCAATGTTGCATTAGAAAAAATGATATAAGGCGGCACACCTTGTTCATCTGCGAGTTCTTTTCGTAATGCTTTCAATTTAGTTAACAATTCCTCAACTTGAGCATTATCAGTATCTGCACGAATGACTGTTGTTGTTTCTTTTTGAGTTTCGATCGCCACCAATACTGTGCGTGATCCCTTCAATACTTCCCAACTCAAATCATTCAACTGTAATACTGAATAGCCATCAGTCGCTTCATCCAGTAAGCCTTGGTGAATAAGCGATCGGGCAATCATTTTCCATTCATCGGGCGATCGATCTTTACCAATACCATAGGTCGAAAGTTGATCATGACGATTTAGTAAGATACGCTTTTCCTTAGATCCTCGCAACACATCTATAGTATAGTTTGTGCCATAATTCTGACCCTTTTGAGAGAATCGAGCAATACAAGAAATGAACTTCTGAGCTTCTATAGTTCGCTCTTCTAGAGGCTTGGGGAATCGACAATTATCACAGGTTTCACAATTGCCTGCAAAGCTCTCACCAAAATAACTAAGTTGGACCGTCCGCCGACATTCTAATGCTTCTGAATAATTAATGACTCGGCGAAGTTGTTGTTTTGCAATCCGCTGTTCTTCCTCTAACGGCTCACCCGTGATAGGATCAACTTTTTGCGCGATGATGTATTCAATGGTTTTAATATCACCCACGCCATAATACAAGGTACAAATCGCAGGTTCACTATCACGCCCTGCACGGCCAGATTCTTGATAATAGCCTTCAATGTTTTTAGGTAAATCATAGTGAATCACCAGCCGGACATCGGGCTTGTTAATACCCATCCCAAACGCGATCGTCGCCACAATCACCTGCACATCATCTCGAATGAATCGATTTTGATTACGCGATCGGTCCTCATTATTCATTCCAGCATGGTAGGGAATTGCTTTTACACCATCTTTGACTAACTTTGCCGCAACTTCTTCCACTCGCTTCCGACTAAGGCAATAAATGATCACCGGACCATTGGCTTTTTCGACTTGCGATCGCATATCGTCGTAAGTATTGCGGGTTTTAGCTCTGACCTCATAATACAAATTAGGCCGATTAAAACTGCTCACTTGAATGAATGGATCGCGCAATTGTAATTGTGCAACAATGTCAGCCCGAACCCGTTCAGTCGCTGTTGCGGTCAACGCCCAAATAGGAACATTTGGATATTGCGATCGTAAGGTCGCCAAACGTCTGTATTCAGGTCGAAAATCATGGCCCCATTCTGATACACAATGCGCTTCATCAATAGCAAAGGCCGAAACCCCAACGCTTGCCTGCACCTGCGGCAGAAAATCCATAGAAAATTCATCACTCAACAATCGTTCTGGTGCGACGTAAAGAAGTTTGATTTTTCCGGCTAATACGTTGCGCGATCGTTCTCGTGATTCTTGTGGGGACAAACTGCTATTTAGATAAGTTGCGGCAATCCCGTTAGTTTCAAGTTGTTGTACTTGATCCTGCATTAACGCAATTAACGGCGATACTACAATGGTCAATCCCGGTTTTAGTAAAGCGGGCAATTGGAAACACAATGATTTACCGCCGCCCGTGGGGATCAACACCAGCACATCCCGATCGTTCATAGCCGATTCAATAATATCCCGCTGTCCAAACCGGAAGCTGTCATACCCAAAGTAATGTTTTAGGTATGTTTCATAATGATTGTCAGCGGCGATCGGGTTCATGGTGCTAGGGTTTATTAATGTCGTAATAGTACAAATTCACTTATGAAAAGCGACTCATTAAGCATACTCGGAAAGGTTCGGTAATTTAGCCGATACTTTTTAGACTGTCGATTTATAGGCTGTCGATTTGTAGGCCGTCGATCGGTTTGCCAGAATCTCTAAAAAATTAAGTAACCCTCTTGCCAAACAATGCTACAAGTTTGTAGTATGCCGATAATACGACTTGATACTGGATAAGTATGCCAAATAAGTGGTATGGAAATTCTTTATTTTTTATTAAAAATCCTTCATTTCCCCGAGGTATCATGTCTTCCTTGTTCGACAGAAACAACGCGAATCATTTATATTTTTTAACCAAAAGAATATTTTATTGCGGATGCCTGTTTAGGTGTTAGTTTGTGACAAGAAGAATAAAAAAGCAACGCATCACAGTGCGTTGCTTTTTTGCTCGTGCTTATTTTGGTTGGAGCAGCAAGCCTATTCGCCCTGAAGCTGATAGCAACGCCTGTCGCTCGCCCGAAAAACCTGATCGGGTTGACATTTTTCAGGGCGTTGGGCGTTTGATGGGGCCGTCATCGGGTACTGGGCGGTTGTTTCGATCGGAGCTAGCCCATTGGGTTCGACTAAATTGAGACAGAATATAGAGACCGTGAGTCCTGCCATCAGCAGCGTGATGAGTCCAATTCCGACGGTTTTAGGCTTTAACTTAATGTCTTGAAATAAGGGCATGGCAAAGATTCCTTTCAATGGAGTTGTGGGAACGATCGAATTGCAAAAAGCGCAGCATATCGCAATGCCAATTAATTCGCGGGATGGACATCATTACGAGGACATGCTTCTAAACTGCACCAGTGGTGATGTCCGATAGGTTAAACATTTAGCTAGTTTGTCAAGCACTACACATTGGGCTTTGGGGCAAACGCACACGTTTCTTCATAATTTAGCAGGGATGAACAATTGGTTCAGCGTGAATCCCCTTCCTTTCTTGTTCTGTCACCCGCGAGAAAATTCAGCTCAATATGCCAAATCACAGCCATATTTTCTTCGCCATGTCCTAGACAAGTTCAGGATTCATCCTTGCCCAAATGCAACATCCAATGCGATCGATTTTCAGTCCCCCAGCGGACGCACACAGACTATACGAATTAGTTAATGTTTGTAGAAGCACTGAGTATATAATATCACCTTTCTATTGAAATTTTACCACTAGGAGACGATGAGTTTCTAGGTATTAGTTTGTGCCAAGAAGAATTGACAAGCCCCCATATCACAGTGGCAGGCATCGGGGGGCCGGAAATGGAAACAGATTGGTTTAATTCACTTAGGAATTATAAAGACTTCTTAGTCCCCCTTACCAAGGGGGATTTAGGGGGATCGAATCAAACTTCGTAGCGAGAAAGCCAATGTTAAAACTTACCTATAC
>JAJAYH010000290.1 GCA_026786325.1 Alkalinema sp. CAN_BIN05
ATCCATGGTTTTTGGCAACGGTGCGATCGCCTCGATCCATTCTTCTGTGACGGGATGCAATAGTCGTAGTCGCCATGCGTGCAGCGCTTGCCCCGTCAGATTCACATTCACCAATTTGCGACCAGCGCCATAAAGCGGATCGCCCAAAATCGGATAGCCGATATGAGTCGTATGTACTCGGATCTGGTGGGTTCGCCCGGTTTCAAGCTCGTACTCCATGCTGGTAAACGCCCCGATACGCTCTTGAACTTTCCAATGCGTAATGGCCGATCGTCCCCCCGCACTTTCTGCCACAATCGCCTGCTTTTGCCGATCGACCGGATGACGACCGATCGGCTGATTGACCGTACCAGAATCCGCTTGAGGTGCGCCGTAGACGATTCCCCGGTAAGATCTGCGGGCAGTTTTAGTTTTGAATTGGGCTTGCAGATGGTGCAATGCATGTTCAGTTTTAGCCACGACAATTGCCCCAGTGGTGTCTTTGTCGAGACGATGAACGATGCCGGGGCGCTGAATACCGTTGATACCCGGAAGTGTCTCACCCTTGGCCTCGCAGTGAAAAAGGAGTGCATTGACCAAGGTGCCGTTGCTGTGGCCGGGGGATGGATGGACGACCATGCCCGCTGCTTTGTTGATGATGATCAGGCTACTGTCTTCGTAAAGGACTTCCAATGGAATATCTTCTGCCGGGAGTGTCATCGGTTCCGTCGGTGGAATGACGATCGAAATCCAGTCGGGGGCTTTGACGAGTGTTTTTTTGTTGTCGCAGAGTTGATCATTGACCGTGACGTGACCGCCTGCTATTAGCTTTTGGAGGCGCGATCGGGATAGGTACTCGATTTGTTCAGCCAAAACCGCATCCAGCCGCCCCCCTAAGCCTTCGACGGCTAATTCGATAGTTTCGGATTCATCAGGCAATACAATTTCAAGGGTTTTCAAGGCTTCAGACTTCAGATCAGACATGAGATAACGTTCCGCGATTGTAAAGTTCCGGTTTCAACAATTTCCCGGTTTCAATTCGGGTCGTAGGGAATACTCGTAGGAAACACATTGTATGCGTTCTCTGGAATCATTGGAACTGTCTTTTTTTTAATCTCTCCGCTACCCCACCATGCACCAAGCCATGCACCACATTTTTCGAGTCTTTAAATTAGCCGATCGCCGAAATCGCTGGGGATGGACGTGGCAAGTCTGGTAGGTTGGGATAGCGCTGGTGGTCGCGTTGTTGTGGGGCACAGTGAGTCATACCCATGGTTTTTTTGGTATTAATCAACCGATCGTCACACCAGATTGATTAATTATCGAAGGCTGGATCACAGATAAAAATACTAAAGATGCGATTCAAGCATTTCGATCGCGATCGTCCGACAAATCCATCATCACGACTGGAACCCAAGTTCCTCGCGGTTATATCCCATACCTGAAGTCAGAGAATATAAGTAAATCTTGTTAAAATTAGAGTCCCCTAACCTGACACATGAATCTGGCACATCGATCGACCTGACATCAGATTAAGAAACTTAATGTTTAATATGCTTGGTTTGTTATGAAAGAAACCAAGCATATTCCTTATATTGGTTAATATGATTAACGTATGTTGTAGTAAATCTATTTACCAACAGACATCATCCCTTTTATCTTGTGTTCAGAAGGTTACGCCATGACAATTTATGTTGGAAATTTGCCCTTCAAGGCAACCGAAGAGAATCTCCGCGAAGTTTTTGCGGAATACGGGGCAATTAAGCGCGTTTCGGTTCCGGCTGACCGAGAGACGGGTCGGGTTCGGGGATTTGCGTTTGTGGAAATGGCAGAAGATACGGAAGAGGATGCAGCGATCGCAGCGTTGGATTCATCCGAGTGGATGGGTCGTCAGCTTCGGTTAAATAAGGCGAAGCCTAAGGGTGCTGAGTAAACTAAGGCTGCTGAACAGTAACGTCTTGTGAAGATAGTTTGGAATGAAAGGCGATCGATCGGGAGTTGATGGGGAATTCTAACCCGAAGTAGGTTTTAGAGATTTCCCATGAGTTCTTCACCCATCGATCGCCTTTGCTGGCCAAGTCATGTAGCGGCCCTGTTGATTACGGCCTATCAACAATATTTATCCCCATTGAAGGGGTATTCCTGCGCCCATCGAGTGCTGTATGGAGATGAGTCTTGTTCGCAGTATGTGAAGCAGAGAATTTTAAGGCGAGGATTATCGGATGCTTGGCCAGATAGTCGGCAACGGTTTCGAGATTGTCGATCGGCTTATTCTACGATTATGGCGAGTCGGAATGATCAAGATCTACGCGAGTATGAAGAATTTGATGGCGATCGAAGTAAAAACAAACGAAATTCTCGCTCCTGCAATCCATTAAACTCTAATAATTGCCGTTGTTCAGGAGATAGTTTCGAGATATTTAATTTCCCTTGCATCCCAGAAATAATTGAAGCGATCGATTGTGATTTACTAAGTTGCGATCTAGCAGGTTGTGATATTGGAGGCTGTGATATTGGAGGCTGTGATGTGGGAGGCTGCTAGATTGATTAAACTGGACAAGATATTTGGAGTGATTTTCTGATGGTGGATTTAGAATCTTTAGTTCAATTTTCGCCAAATCAAGTTGTTTGTCTAGAACAAGGGGAATTGCGATTATTCGGGGAAGTGGTGCAGATGGTGCCAGAACGATGGTCGTTAAGCGGCTGGAAGCCTGCGCGCTGTTGGGTCCGTCCATTGGCGATGGCGCAGGTGGTAGCGGAGAGTTTACAACTGTTGCTTTTGTATGATTTGCGAGAGAGTTCGCATTTAGTTCTGCCTGCACAAATTTTTCGAGAAGCCTTGGATACGGAAGTGATTCCGATAATGGGTGCGTTGTTTCATCCTGAAAAAGAAGTGATTATTGATAATAGCGACGCAGCACGGATTTCGCTACATCAATTGATCCGAATGGTATCGGTAGAACGATCGGAACTATTTTAAACTGTTTAGGGTAGGGGGATGACTTTAGGTTTTTTGTTTCATTCTGTCGATCGGACTGACATGCGGTAGAGTTAAGGCGTTCATTTTAAATGATAGTTGCGATCGCCATGGCCCTTGAAAAATCTGAAATCAAACTTTTATTTGAACGACTTGTCTTTGATGAGACCGTGCCTCAAGACTGGGTAGAAGATGTTTGGGCCTTGAGTCCTATGATGGGTGACAGTGCCTTGAAGCTGTTGGAAGTCTTCTATAAGCTGTTGGAACATTGTCCAGAAAAAGAGTTACAGGAGGTTTTAAAAGCGGTGTATGTTGCGCAGATGTCGGCAAAAGAGTGACCTTTAGTGGATGATTGGGTTACTGGAGGCGATCGGTGTTCTTGAGGACGAGAGATAAAAGTATCTTCTCAAAATCCCATGGATAATCGATCGCTCCTTCTTCAAGAGATTTCGGCTGCCCTAGATATGGTAGGGGAAGTTCTAAATTTTCTGCGTCATCTCAAAATCAAAGATTCTGGCATTGATATCGATGATTTGATTGATTCCGACTAGTGACTAAATTTTGAAATGCAATTGACTGAAGTTTGACATTAGGCTCAAGTACTACCTATTACAAAGTCCAGAATTAAAGGGCGATCGAAAGATGTGCGGGTTTGAGAATTGAAGGAGTTAAAAAGGAAGATTTTTTGTACATTCGACCTTCCAGAAGCGCGATCTTTGACCATCGATTTTTAAATGATTTTCCAGTGCGATCGGTCGAATGTTGAAGCTCGAAAGAGGCGATCGAAGCAGCCTGTATTATAATCTGAACAAGATCTTTAAACGGAGCATTCTATACAAACTACGATCGCAGACAAAGGTGAACTCCGCACAATTCTCAAAGAACTTTTAATTGAATTACTTCAAGAACGAAATGAATCAATCTCTACACTCTTTCAAGAAGTCATAGAAGACATTGCCTTAACTCGTGCGATCGACGAAGGACTAAGGAATGAGAATTTAATAACACCGAGATTTCCTGGCAGACCGCGCGAATGAATTGCGCTCTAGAAACGAAAGTCCCTCCAGGACTAAGAATCAGTGGTAAATCCTTTATTCTTAGCTGCGGAGCTGCTTCCTCTACTAGCC
>JAJAYH010000291.1 GCA_026786325.1 Alkalinema sp. CAN_BIN05
ATGGCACAGAAGCAATGTCAGCAATTCTAATGGATGTATTTGAAACTTTGACACCAGTATATGATTGATCCCGATTAAAGACACTAGAAAGTTTTCAGCTTTTGTCAATTCCACCCTAGTTGAGTAATTACATCAACAGTTGTGATCTAAAAACGATTAGGTTGAATCATTTCAAAAATTTGTTCACGGGTTACAGGTTTTCTCGCAAATCATCCTAAATTTAGGAGGATTTAACAAGATTTAAATCACAGGTTAGAAGTTGCCGTTGGTGGCGTTTGCTTTGACGAGCCGATCGGTCACGGTCGCAATATCAATAGACCCTAATTCACCTTCGGCACGGGTGCGAATGCTTAAGGAATTAGATTCTATTTCCTTTGCACCAACAACCGCCATAACGGGGATTTTGTCTTTTTCAGCATTACGAATTAGCTTGCCAAGACGATCGCCGCCTAAGTCCACTTCTGCTCGAATTCCGAGTAATTGCATTGCCGCTGCCGTATCTTTTGCAAATTGTACAAAATCATCGCCCACGGGAAGCAATCGGATTTGTACAGGAGCGAGCCACGTCGGGAAATCTCCAGCATACTGTTCAATTAGGATGCCAATCAATCGCTCTAATGACCCGAATGGTGCGCGATGCAACATCACCGGACGTTTCCGGGTACCGTCTTCTGCGACATATTCTAAATCAAACCGATCGGGCAAATTATAATCTACCTGCACGGTTCCCAATTGCCATTCGCGTTCCAAGGCATCTTGGAAAATGAAGTCCAGTTTTGGTCCGTAGAATGCCGCTTCACCAATGCCTTCAAAATGGGCCATATCCACTTTTTCGACGGCATTACGAATGGCATTTTCGGCTTTGTTCCAAGCATCATCGGAACCCAAATATTTACTGGGGTTTTCGGGATCTCGGAAACTCAGGCGGGCGCGGAAATTTGTCAATTGCAAACTCTTGAATACGCTGAGGATGAGTTCCACAACACTCATGAATTCTGCATCGAGTTGTTCGGGAGTAACAAACAAATGGGAATCATCGACGGTGAAGCCTCGAACACGAGTTAGGCCGCCCAATTCACCAGATTGTTCATAACGATAGACGGTTCCGAATTCGGCCAATCGCATGGGGAGTTCGCGGTACGATCGCAATTCAGATTTGTAGATTTGAATGTGGAATGGACAGTTCATCGGTTTCATTACAAAACCAATCTCTTTGTCTTTCTCTTCTTGACTTTCCGCCATCATTGGGAACATGTCTTCAGAATATTTCTGCCAATGTCCCGATCGTTTAAATAAGTCAACTTTTGCGATGTGCGGAGTGACAACCGGAAGATAACCGCGCTTGGTTTGTTCACGTTTCAAATAATCTTCCAAGATCGATCGTAGTAGTGTTCCCTTCGGTGTCCACAATGGCAATCCAGGGCCGACATCTTCTGAGAAGATGAATAATCCCATTTCCTTACCAATCTTGCGATGGTCCCGGCGTTGGGCTTCTTCTTTGCGACGTTTATACTCATCTAATTGCTCAGGCGTTTGCCAAGCAGTACCGTAAATACGTTGAAGCTGGGCTTTTTTCTCATCGCCGCGCCAATAGGCTCCCGCTAATGATTCGAGTTCGATCGCTTTCGGATCGAGTTCTCCAGTATTCTCAAGGTGTGGACCTGCGCACAGATCCCACCACTGATCGCCTAAATGATATAGCGTGATCGGCTCTTGTAAACCTTCGAGAATTTCCAGTTTGTAGGGTTCGTTTTGGGCTGATATTCGAGTATGTGCGTCTTCGCGGGTGACTTCTTCGCGGGTGACGGGGAGTTTGCGATTGATGATCTTAATCATCTCTTTTTTGATGGTCTTGAGATCCTTTTCAGTAAATGACTCAGGATTATCAAAGTCATAGTAAAAACCATTTTCGATCCAAGGACCGATCGTCACTTGAGCCTTCGGGAAAAGCTTTTGCACTGCCATCGCCATGACATGGGATGTAGTGTGGCGAATCTTTTTAAGATCTTCAGATTCGCTAGTTTTTGCAAGATGGATTTTTTCGGATTCAGACATTATGTTCTCCAGAAAAGCGATCGGCGATACGATTGCCAATGCTTAGGGTTTAAGGCCTTCAGTGTAGCGCTTATTGGGTCTGGACAGATTGTTAGAATTTATTGTGGCCTTTTAATCATTGTTGTGCAGCCATTGCAATAGATCATTTATTTCTCTAAAGTCCAACAGCATTTCTCCTAAATTTTCGGCTTGGGCTAGAGACAACGTTTTCACTTGGGCTTCTAGCTCTACTGATAAACTACCAATTTTCTTTTTCAAAAGACGTAAAACCAATTCTTGGTAGCCTTTGAGTTCGCCACGCAATTCGCCACGTTGTTCGCCACGTTGTTCGCCACGTTGTTCGCCACGCTGTTCGCTAGCGGCAATACGTTCGAGTAGTAAGGGGGATAATTGCATAATTAACTTCTGCTCCTCTGGCTCAATGTTTTGTTTGGCTTCTAGCTCTACTCTATACGATAACAGGAGATCCAAGGCGTTGCTACGATCGGGGTGATCCGTTGGCAGTGCTGCGATTTCAGCCATGGCGGTCTGTTGGACTTTTCCTTTTCCCATTAAGCGAAACCATAGCGTTTCTGGAATGGTGGGCAGTTGGTGAACTACGATAATTCCTGTTTGTAAGCCTTCGGGTAAGAGATAGATTCCTGAACCCCAAGTGGTTTCATCGCTCACAGCATGGAATTTTTCGAGTTTGTGGGCGGCGGTCGTAGGTGTAATGATCCACATAAATGCTTGCGGCACTTGAGATTGTTCTTTTTGTCGGTTTAGTTCTTGTTGAACTTCTAGGATTTTGATTAAACAGGATTGAATGTCATCAATATCTACAGGATTTCGGTAAGGTTCAAAGGCGACAGGCCGATCGCCCACGCATTGAGATAACAAACCTAATTGTGCTTCGGGTGGAATGGGAATTTTGGGGGTGAAATAAATATCGATAAATTTCGTTTCTGATTGAACCGATCGTTGGATTTTAACTTCACCGAAGTTCTCTAGACATAGTTCAAAGATATTTTTGTTGAGTCTGTCGTGGGGAAATTGAGACATGGGAAATAAAATGTAAACCGATTTCTGTCGTAAATTTTAGCATTTCGATCGATCGTCCCCACCACACAAAAAGCGATCGCCCCTCAAAAGAAGAACGATCGATTTTACAATTCAATTCAATTCTTCAGGCGGATGCCAACCTACGGAAACCCAGGCGTGTCGGACAGTTGTCACACAAGGGTTATTCATTTGTAAGGCTTTGACAGTCGCACGTCCACAGGAGGTTAAACCCAGAATATAAACGCCATCATCAGACCAGGAGAAATGTTCTTGCCAACGTTGAGTTCTGGGATTGAAAAGCGCTATATTTTCTTCGGTGATAGGGTCAATCCCATGGGTTTGGTCAGATTTATAGAGATTGCAGGGACGACAGGCAAGCCACAAATTTTGTTCATCATTACTACCTCCTTTTGATTTTGGGATGATATGTTCAATCTCTAAGGTTCCCCAGACATATTTCTGAAGACTTTGGCAATAACCACACCGATCGTCGGCTTGTTGTCGAATTTTGATTTTCAATCGTTCTGAAACGTAGTCACTCACGAGTCCATTGGCTCCATTAATCCACGTTCGATCGCTTGAATTAAAGCTGTAGTTTGTCGTAACCAGCCTTCTTGGTAGATTTGCATTAATGCTTGTAGCTCCTGAGCTTCACCTTCAATAAGTTCATTTTCTCGCTGGTGCGCAAGTAGAAATGACATTCTGCTATCTTCGTCAGGTGTCATTTTCGAGTTAGCTAAGATTAGAATTTCTTGATTCGATAGGGTTTCGATCGGTTGGAGGGTGTCAATATAGTTACCCATGGGTGGGAGCAGGGACTGAACGGTATCAGTAATGACGCTGGCTAAGTCACGATTAGATAACCGTGCAAAGCGTTCCGCTCGTTGGTAGAGATCGTCTGGCAGATGGATTGTAACTGCAATTGTCATAAAGATCTGTTGGGCTACTTTCTTAGATTTTAATCGATCGTAGCGAGAGATTTTTCAGCCTTATAAATTATAATTCGACAGTCATCGTCCCCAACATACAAAAAACGATGGTCTCCGACCGACCAAAGGTCATCGCCCCTCAAATGAAGAACGATCGTTTTTACAATTGAATTCCAAAGCCTTAAGATTTAGCGTGATGATTATCAGGACTCAGTGAATGTTTTGAGATTATTACTTTGTATCCATTGGAACAAATCACTGGCTTGCGTAAAATCTAACAGTGCTTCTCCTAGGTTTTCTGCTTGAATCAGAGATAAATTTCTAACTTGCGCTTCTAGCTCGATCGATAAACCACCAATTTTCTTTTTCAAAAGAAGTAAGACTAATTCGTGGTAGCCTTTGAGTTCGCCACGTTGTTCGCTAGCGGCGATCCGTTCCAGTAGTAAGGGAGATAATTGCATAATTAATGCCTGCTCTTCTGGCTCGATGTTCTGTTTGGCTTCTAACTCTACTCTATAGGATAGCAGCAGATCCAAGGCGTTGTTGCGATAGGGATGATCGGGGGGCAGGGCTGCGATTTCGGCCATGGCGGTCTGTTGGACTTTTCCTTTGCCCATTAAGCGAAACCATAGAGTTTCCGCAGTGCTAGGAAGTTGGTGAACAACAATAATGCCCATTTGAAAGACTTCGGGTAAAAGGTGGATTCCTGAACCCCAAGTCGTTTCATCACTCAGGGCATGGAATTTTTCGAGTTTGTGGGCAGCGATCGTAGGTGTAATGATCCACATAAATGCTTGTGGTACATCTAATGCTTCTTTTTCTCGATTAAGTTCTTGCTGAACTTCTAGGATTTTGATTAGGCAGGCTTGAATATCGTCGATGTCCACCGGGTTTCGATAAGGTTCAAAGGCGACAGGCCGATCGCCCACACATTGAGATAACAAACCTAATTGTGCTTCGGGTGGAATGGAAATTTTGGGAGTGAAATAAATATCGATGAATTTCGTTTCTGATTGAACCGATCGTTGAATTTTAACTTCACCAAAGTTCTCTAGACATAGTTCAAAGATATTCTTGTTGAGTCTGTCGTGGGGAAATTGAGACATGGGAAATAAAATATAAACCGAGGTTTGTCGTAAATTTTAGCATTCCGGTCGATCGTCCCCAACATACAAAAAACGATCGCCCCTCAAATGAAGAACGATCGTTTTTACAATTGAATTTAATTCAAAGCATTAACGGTTTTGTTGTATGAACTGTTGGGCTTCTTTGCCGGGATTGTAGCCGTAACCAAATGCAGACCGATCGGTATCATCCAAAATCTTAGGAGTCACCAAAATAATCACTTCACGACGCTCCTGTATCCGTTCACTTCGACGGAACAAAGCCCCTAAAATTGGTAGATCACCTAATACAGGAATTTTTCGTACACTTGAACGATCCGTTTCTTGAATAATCCCGGTTAATAGTAGAGTTTGACCATCACGAATTCGGATGGAACCTGTACTTAACTCTCGTCTTTTGAGCAAAGTAATCCGTTGTTGACCAATTTGTCCACCCGGCGAAGGAAGAGTTAAGATTTCTTCCCGAAGAGGTGCAGTGACTTTAGGCTTTATTCCCAAGGACACAAATCCATTATCATCAATTCGGGTCACATTGATTTCTAGGGTGAGACCTGCTTTATCTTTTTCTGCTGTGACAGTGACAGTTACTTTTCCAGCGTCACTGTCAACTTTTAGGTTTGTAACGACATCTTCAGTG
>JAJAYH010000292.1 GCA_026786325.1 Alkalinema sp. CAN_BIN05
AAATTGTCGCAACAAAAATGCAGCCGACGCTAACTTAACAACCGCATCACCCACAAATTCGAGTTGTTCATAATTTTTCTCAGCCGAAATGGTCGAATGGGTCAAGGCTAAATCCATCAGATCCCAGCGCAATTGAGAAGCCTCTGGATCCAGCCCTAGTCGGGTGATGAGGCTGACGAGTTGTTTTTGACGTAGAGGATATTGAATAGACATGAATATTCTAGTTGTGACATTAAGACCCGATCCCCCTAGCCCCTTAATAAGGGGGAACTAGAATTTAACTCTTAGTCCCCCTTATCACCTTAATAAGGTAACTAGAATTTAACTCTTAGTCCCCCTTATCAAGGGGGATTTAGGGGGATCGGGTTTTTGATACTAACGCAAGGACTTTTCAAACGTCCGCTAAACTAAGCTGCTTGTAACGCCGCCGTCAATTCCGGTAAAGCAACATGCAATACCCGAGGCGTGAACCCAAGCCACTGACGGGAAATTTGAACGAACGGCTTCGGATCGCCACTGACATAAAATTGTGTGGGCAAGGCTTGACGCAGATTCCGCAACCCCAACAAGTCCAATTCCTGAGCCGCCGCGATCGCAGTCTGCACCGCTGGATTCACGAATGTCACCTCGGGCGGAAGAATCGATCGTAGCACCGGAGCCAAATGGGGATAGTGAGTACAGCCGTAAACCAGAGTGTCGATTTGGTTTTCGATTAAGGATTCCAGATAGCCTTCTGCCACTTGACGCGTATAGGGATCTTGAAGTCGATCGCTCTCAATCAGCGGCACAAACTCCGGACAACCCACTTGCCACACTAGAACATCCGGATCCACTTCTTGAATAGCATCCCGGTAAGCATTACTTTTTGCGGTGGCCGGAGTCGAAATCACTCCAATCCGTCTCCCCGCTTCAACAGCAGCCTTCGCTCCCGGCAAAATCACGCCCAAAATAGGGATGTCAAATTCCGATCGGACCACTTCAAGCGCCAAAGCGGAACTAGTATTGCAGGCCATAATCACCAGCTTCACCCCGCGTCCGACCATCCAGTGCAAAATTTCGCGCACAAACTGGATAATCTCATCTTGCGATCGGGTTCCGTAAGGCAACCGCGCCGTGTCGCCAAAATACAAAATCGATTCATTCGGCAATTGTCGATAAATCTCCTGCAACACCGTCAGCCCGCCAACCCCACTATCAAATACTCCTATCGGCAAGCGGGTTTTAGTCACATCACTCACAGTCTCAATCCTTACAGCCTCAATCCTCACAGTCTCAATCCTCACACGCAGGGATAAGTCACGAGAAAATAGAATTAACCACCGCCTCGGATGTACTGGAGAATACCACGGGCGATGCCTTCTGCCATTCGTTGACGATGAGCAGAATTTGCTAAATTCGCCGCATCCTCGGCTCCAGTGACAAATCCAGTTTCCACCAAGACCGATGGCATTGAACTTTTTCTCAACACATAAAACCGGGCACTCCGAACGCCCCGATCGCGAATCGGTACCGTCTGCAACACACTCGCATGAATCATCCGGGCCAAATCATAGCCGGTATCATAGTAGTAAGTCTCCAGACCATTCACCTCCGGGCGGGCCATCGAAATCGCATTGGCATGGATACTGACAAACACCGTCGCCCGCACCCGATCGGCCAACTCCACCCGAGGCGCTAAATCCAGATCAATATCAGAGGTACGAGTCATCACCGTAGACACGCCCTGCTGCTCCAAAATGGCCGAAATTCGGGTGCTAATGTCCAGCACAATTTCCTTTTCCTGAATCCCACGAATTCCAACCGCGCCTGGATCAGGACCACCATGACCCGGATCAATAATCACAACTTGGCGACTATTGGGCACACGAGGGAAGGTCGGGCGAGGCGTGGGCGAAGGAATTGTTTGGAAACCACTGCGCCGTAATTGCAGAATTAGGCTTTGGATGCTGGGTTGGCTGAGTTCGCCGAGCTGAACCCCGGAGGCTGGAAAGGCGACGATCGAGACGGTTTGTGGATCATCTTGCCGCAGTTTGACTTGCAAGAGTGGGCTAGTGGCGGTCAGGACTGGGCCGCGAAAGTTGGGGGCGAGTTTGCTGAATGGCAGCACAATCCGGAATCCACCAGAGGCCCGGTCCCAATTGCCACTGAAGGTCAAACGATCGCTACTCTGCACCACCAACTGCCGATCGCCTTCAATTTCCACTGACCGAATCGTATTTAATCGACCGATCGGCACATCCGGTGATGGCGTGTCCGGTGATGGGGTACTTCCTAAACGGGGAATTACAATCACACCACTGCCATCGGGCGTGCTACTCGCTTGCCACTCACCACTATTCGGCATGACATTCAGCGTTAGGCGCACCGTTGGCGGATTGGGGCGGGACTGCGATAGAATTCCTCGACTGACTCCCAGTTGATTCACTAGCGTATCCGTCGGGCGGGCATTGCGGGTGAGAATTGCGCCTTGAAGTTCGACATAGACTTGGCGACGATCGAAACTTTTCGTCACCTGAATCTGCGGCGCGGCTCCACTGGTCCGAATAAAAAAGCCATCCCCCGTCACCTGAAACCCTTGCACCTGAGTCCGAGCAATGGGTAGCGGGGCACTGGGCAGCGGGCCAGGATTAAACACAGGACTGCTGGGAGCCGGAACCGGAACGCCTGTGGTGCTGTCGCCTTGTACTTCTGACTGCTGAATGGGAGTCGGCAACGTAATCCGCCAACGCCTAGGCGATACCCCTTCAAACTTCACTTGATTCGGGTCAATCATATAGCCCGGAGACAGCTCCACCACCAGCCTAGCGGTCTGCGGGTCAAATTGTCCCACTCGCAGCGACTTAACACCGGGCGCATTGACAATAGGCTCAATCAGTTGCTTACGTCCATACTTGGTCCCCGGCAAGTCAATCACCAGCCTTGTAGGATTCGTGACCAACTGAGCGCGAGGCTGAACGCCTTCATCCGTGGTGAATTCCAGTTGATTTTGTCGTGAATCAAAGTTCCATTGGAGCAACTTTCCCGCTTGGGCAGGCAATCCCAAAAGCACGATATAAATCGCTAAACAAAAGGCGAAGAGTGACGTTTTTTTAGAGTTCCATTGGAGCAATTTTCCGGCTTTGGCAGGCAATGTCAAAAGCACGAGATAAACCGCTAAAAAAGAACCAAAGAGTGACGTTTTTTTAGGAAGCATGGGCCGAGGGAGTAAAGGCATCGTCAATGATCTAGGTGCAAAAGCTCTAGCGCACAGGTTCTGAAAATTACAGGTAGGCGAAGTGAGAAAACGTAGAAATACAAAGCTAGTGAAGATAGACCGATCGGACCATTAAAAAGTTCACTGCCGATCGTTAGAATTTTACAAGCCGCACACCAGACTAATACAAATTGCTGAAAATTGAGCAGAGTAAATGCATACATCTCTCCAACATATCCCCAAGAATCAGCCTGCATTACTTCCTTATATTCACAGGCAAACTCGACTTATCCGAATGAATTTAGCTCAAATCAAACAAAAACTCGATGTTGTAATGATGGCATTTGGCGACGGACTTGTTTTAAACGATTTGGGGAAATTTCTGCGATCGCAAATCCTGGCTCTGTTCCCGCATCCGACAACACCGTTCCCCAGGGATCAATAATCAATGCATGACCGTGGGACTGGCGAATGCTGTTGTGCCAGCCTGTTTGGGCCGGGGCGATCATGTAACAGGTATTCTCAATGGCGCGGGCTTGAAGCAGTACTTGCCAATGGTCTTTCCCGGTGTAGGCCGTAAATGCTGCCGGAACAAAAAGCACTTCGGTGTTCTGCTGAGCTAAATGCCGATAGAGTTCAGGGAACCGCACGTCATAACAAATCGACAGACCCAATACGCCCAGATCGTTTGAGCTGTAGGTGGCGGGAAACTCGCTCCCCGGAACGACGGTTGCGGATTCTAAATAGGTGTTGCCGTCGGGCACGTCCACATCAAACAGATGAACTTTTTCGTACCGAGCGGCTTCGTTACCATCTTTGTCCACCAAGAGTGCAGTGTTGTAAACCTTGCCATTCCCAGCAGGCACCGGATAACCGCCGCCTAAAATGGTGACTTGGTAACGTTGGGCCATAGTTTTAAGAAACTTTTCGCTCTCTAATGCGATCGCCTCGGCTTGGGCAATTTTCGCCAGTTCATCTCCCAAGAACGAAAAATTTTCTGGTAGCCCGATAAGTTCTGCACCGCGCCGGACCGCGAGATCAATCAGCTCTTCTGCTTGGGTCAGATTTTTTTGCAAATCTGGAAGGC
>JAJAYH010000293.1 GCA_026786325.1 Alkalinema sp. CAN_BIN05
ATCGGATTGCCGTTCATCTCATAGGCCAATACGGTTTGGGGATGAACCAAGGATGCAATATCCCAGCTTTCGTAATAGCCATCGGCGGATTGGATGTAGACATATTTGACCGTGTTAGCAGGCTGGGCGAGTTGGACGAGATCTCGCAATGACACGCCAGCCCATTGCACAATAGCGGCCCAGCCTTCCACACACACATGACGAATTACCATGGATTTCTTGGAGAACTTATATAAATCCTCCATTGATAAATTTAAGGGTTTGACCACATCGCCATCTAGAGTCAACCGAAAAGTACTCGGATCGATCGCTGGAGCATAGTCAGAAAACCCATTCACAATCAACTCGGCGGGCTGTATCCGGCTAAGGGCGAACTCGGGCACAGGTGACTGCTTTAACAAGAGTTCTTCGATCGACTGATTAAATCCTTCCGTCGCCATCCCGACCAAATTTCCCAGATCCGCCGAAGCACACCCCGTCAGCCCAAGGCTCAGTCCCGCCCCACCTGCCAACCTTAAAAAATCTCGTCGTGCAATCATGCTGGATGTTCCATGGGGTGATCTTTCGTAGAATTCGCAGGTGAATTCTGTGCGACAATTTCCATTATATCGCCATTGCTGGGACGACGAAGGTTTTAGGCACGATAGGGTTTCAGATCAAATCAAAATATCGAATTGACCATCGTAAAACAGATTTTAGCGAAGCATTACGGTACAATTTCGTTCGTGCAGTACCGGCTCCGCCATAAATCCTACGGTCACTTTGCCTTAGATTTCAGTAACAACCCTATGGACTAGGCTAGTATTCTGCGATACTTTTAAGCAATCCCAAATAAATCTGTTCAAAAATAAATTTGTTTGGGAAATTATTACTTTTTTTCATAAAGATTCGTAAACTAAGAGCCAGTCATCGTTCATCGACACCCCTCTGAGGAGAAATAAGATATGCAAAAACTTGCGATCGCAGAGCGAGCAAGCTTAGTGGGTCATAGTGTCTCTCTAGCGTTTGGACTCGCGGGCCTGCTGATTGTTCTGCCCAGTCCAGAAATCATTGCAGCCCTACCAACCATTGGCCAAGAAGCATTCGGCTACAGCATGTCCGGCGGGGGCGTTGTGTACATTGTCCTAGGGGCAATTGTAATGTCGCTCTATGCCTATCAAGTCTTGGGGACAAAGCGCTGGTTGGGGTTCATGGTGCCCGCTATCGCACTGTCCTTGTGTAGCGAACTCTTGGGGACCAGCACGGGGTTTCCGTTTGGGGCATACAGCTATTTAAATGGTCTCGGATATAAAATTGCGGGGTTGGTGCCGTTTACCATTCCGTTGTCGTGGTTTTATGTCGGGCTGGCTTGCTATGTGATTGCCCGATCGGGTCTAGAGCAGTTTAAGCTACCGACTTGGGTTCAGGCCGTCGGCAGTGTGTTTGTGGGTTCGGTGCTGTTGACGGCATGGGATTTTGTGTTGGATCCGGCCATGAGTCAAGCGAATTATCCGTTCTGGCAGTTCCAGGATGTGGGTGAACTGTTTGGGATGCCTTACCGCAACATTACGGGCTGGCTGGGTACGGGCATGGTGTTTATGACTCCAGCGGCTTTTATTTGGGGTAATGAAAAACTCAACTTACGCCGATCGCAGCTTGTCACACCCATTGCAGTTTATCTAATCAATTTTGCCTTTGGAGCGGCCATTACCTTGGCCCAACTTAGCCAAAGCTTCTGGGTGATGATGGCGATTTCGGTTGTTTTGGGCGTAGTTCCAGCCGTGTTGCTCTGGCGCAAGACTCCGATTTCGACTGTGGCTGATTTGGAAAATAGCTTAAAAAATACGCCGCAGGAGCCTGTGACGCTTTGAGCCAATCTCTGAGTCAATTGTATTTAGCCCCAATAGTCTTTTTACTACTTAGCGCGCAGATTCCAGCGGTGTTGCTATTGCTATCGCGGATGATGCGCGGTCCCTTTCGGCATCCACCACTTAAGCCCAAGCTCAGCCAATGCGATCGGCCCAATACCGTTAGCGTCGTTGTTCCCACATTGAATGAAGTCGAGCGGTTGTCGCCTTGCTTAAAAGGATTGGGAGCGCAAGATTCAACCCTGCGCGAAGTGTTGGTAGTGGATAGCCGATCGACCGATGGTACGGGGATTTTGGTGTTGGCGGCGGCGGCTAAGGACGATCGGTTCCAACTGATGGAAGATCCATTGCTGCCGTCCGATTGGGTTGGGCGACCTTGGGCATTGCACAATGGCTTTTTGGCGACGAGTCCTGACAGTGAATGGGTTTTGGGAATCGATGCAGATACGCAGCCTCAGCCCGGACTGATTGCTAGTTTGGTCGAAGTTGCAGAAAAAGGGAATTACGATTTAATTTCTCTGTCCCCACGTTTTATTTTAAAAAAACCGGGCGAAATCTGGCTACAACCTGCGCTGCTGATGACCTTAGTTTATCGGTTTGGGGCAGCAGGGGAAACGGGAAACGAACCCAACCGCGTCATGGCGAACGGACAATGCTTTCTGTGTCGCCGATCGCTCTTAGCATCTCTAGACGGATACACAAGCGCTCGTAGCTCATTTTGTGATGATGTAACGCTGGCTCGTAATGCCGCAGCCCAAGGCGCAAAGGTGGCCTTTCTGGATGGTGCAAAGGTCTTGAAGGTGCGGATGTATGACGGGATGGCGGAGACTTGGAGAGAATGGGGCCGATCGTTGGATTTGAAAGACGCAGCAGAACCCGGTCAAGTCTGGGCCGATCTCATATTTCTGGGATTAGTACAAGGTTTGCCACTACCATTGCTCGTCTTTGCCAGTGGTTTATGGCTCAGCGGGATGACAACTTTGGCCGTGTTGGGGTTGTTTGTAACAAATTTGGTTCTAGTGGTGATGCGGTTTGCGTTGTTGTTTGCGATCGCCCCATCCTACGATCTCAGCTCGGCAAGCGGGAAATGGCTATTTTGGCTATCCCCCTTTGCGGATCCAGCGGCAGTTTATCGTATTTTTCTATCCTCAACTCGTCAACCTAAGCAATGGCGTGGTCGTAGCTATGGAACGATGTGAAACTAGATTAAATATGTCAGATTGTTGCGGCAGTGGCATTCTAGGGGAGCGATCGCCAGCCATCATAGTAAAGTGGGGATCGGCGGTCAGAGTTTATCTTTCGATCGTTTTAATCTTTTTGACCAAAATGGGGAATAACACTCATGGTTCAGCGTGGTTCTAAAGTTCGCATTCTGCGGAAAGAGTCTTACTGGTACAACGACATCGGTACCGTCGCATCGATCGATGCAAGCGGTATCAAATACAATGTGGTTGTTCGGTTTGATAAAGTAAATTACACCGGTTACAGCGGTAGCCCATCTGGGGTTAATACCAACAATTTCGGCACGAGCGAACTCGTCGAAGTCGAAGCACCACCAGCAGCAAAAGCAAAAAAAGCATAGATTCGTCTATTCTTCATTTGCCCAATACTGGTTTCATCAAACTAAAAGGGACTTTGATTATTACGATCGGAGTCCCTTTTGGTTTAAGTAATTTTGTTGATTATCGTGGATTCTTGGTTCAGCAGATTCTTTGGTAGCTTTCCGATTCTCGTTTGGAGAGGCTCCGCCAAAGGGGTTGATCTTGAGAAACGATCGGGATAACCTGACTACAGATAGGATAGTGAGAAAGTTTCTATCCATTTCGCTGAGCGTGGCGATTATTTGGATATTGCTTGGCTAAAAGATGAAAAATGGCGATAACAATAATGATCTGCCTGAACCTGCGATCTTGGCTCAAGAGGCAATAGGTGAATTGGAAGCAGATCTGGCTGAGTTGCTAGGAATTTTGAAGGATCTGGGTGATGAAGTGTCTGTATGATTATGGAGTTTGGGACTATGAAAAGTATCAAAGCACGCCAACACGTTGGACAAGATGGTATTCTTCATCTCAATATTCCCGTTGGATTAGTGGAGAGGGAGGTAGAGGTTATGGTGATTTATCAGCCAGTTCTTTCTTATGCTGTTATTGAAGAAAAAGCGTTAGCCCCCGTCTGCAAGTCGTTAGAAAGTCTTTATGGGATCTGTGCGGAAGATCTCATTATTCTCGATAGCCTCGGTATCTCAGAGAGTCTTGATGATGAACTTGTTGGAGCTTTTGACTAAGAATGCGTTATTTGTTGGACACTAATGTTTGTGTAATGTATTTGAATGGTCGGTCAAGTGCAATACGCGATCGCTTAGTTTCGACACCTATTGAAGATATGGCTGTATGCTCTGTTGTTAAGGCTGAGCTATTTTATGGTGCGATGCGAAGCAATAATCCAACTAGAACGTTGGAACGTCAACAAGATTTTTTAGAGAGATTTGTCTCATTACCTTTTGGAGATGAGTCTGCGCTTTTGTTTGGTCAAATTCGGGCGAGTCTGGCTAGTGCAGGAACTCCCATTGGTGCTTATGATTTACAGATTGCAGCGATCGCTTTGGCAAACAATCTAATTCTGATAACGCATAATACACAAGAGTTTGAGCGTGTGAATGGGTTGCAACTTGAAGATTGGGAGATAGTGGTTTGAATAAAGAAGATTTTTTTGCAGTTCAACCGTGAAAAATTTGTAAGGGGCGATCGCTGAGATAAACTAAAGGCTAACGTAGCATTGATAAGAGGTGAGTATGAATCAAATCACTTTACAAACGATGAAACCAAATGTGATGGAGAAACTTCAGAATCTTGCGCGATCGCATCAGCGTACTTTGGAGGAAGAAATCACGGTGATTTTAGAGGATGCTGTGCTTGTTGATCGGGGTGTGGATTTAGAAGATCGGCAAGAATCTAAGCTGCCTGCTTCATATTCAACGCGCAATAGTTGAGTTGATTGAGGGGAATGTAATCGCGATCATATTCAATCTTCAAGAGAATGTGAGTAATATGTGGGTGTTGATAAGTCGTGGTGAATATCGGAGTAGTTGAGGAAGTTATCCATTAGCATTAATATATTTAACTCCACACATGTGTTAATTCAATCC
>JAJAYH010000294.1 GCA_026786325.1 Alkalinema sp. CAN_BIN05
ATTTTGCAGCGTTGGGGCCGATCGTCGGTATTTCCGGTGATTGAGTTTACGACGGTGGAGACGTTTTTTGATGAGATTTCGGAGATCCCCCTAGCCCCCTTGGTAAGGGGGGACCGGATTATGAGTGAGGACCAGATTTTGAGTGGGGACCATACCGATTCACAACATCTCTTAGTCCCCCTTACCAAGGGGGATTTAGGGGGATCCTCCGAGATCTATCTAGAATTTCATCGAGGTTGTTACACGACTCATGCCGATCAAAAAGCTTACAATCGGGATTGTGAGAATGCGCTTTATGAGGCGGAACTTTGGTCGTCTTTGGCGGCGCTGACAGTAGGCTTTAAATACCCGGCGGCTGAGCTTGAAAAGACTTGGAAGAAAACGCTATTTAATCAATTTCATGACATTTTGCCGGGAACGTCTATTCGTGAAGTTTATCCCACGGCTAATCGATTTTCCGATCGGGTTTTAATTGATACAGATTGTATTATTAATAATGCAAAAGAACGGGTTCTGAGTTCAATTGCATTACCTGAGGCTCCCCATCCCGAAGCTCGATTGATTGTTGTATTTAATCCTAATAATTGGATACGATCGCACTTGATTAGTGTATTAATTGCGGCGACTCCGACCCAAGATCTTTCGCCCTATTGGCAAGTTCAAACCATTGAGGGTGTGGCGGTTGAAACGCATTCGATTTTTAAGTATACTGGAGACCAGCAAGTTTGTATTATCAAGGCGATCGTTCCAGATGTTCCAGCTCTCGGATATGCTTGTTATTGGGCTGTTCCAAGAATTGATATTCCCGCGATAGAATCTGTGGAAGATCGAACATATTATACGATTGAAAACGAGTTTTTAACTGTCGAGATTAGTGCTGTAACGGGCAACATTAAAACTTTGTTTGACAAGAAAAATCAGCGGGATGTAATGCGGGGTGAAAGCAACCAACTCCAGAGTTTCACCGATGAAGGACAGTATTGGGACGCGTGGAATATTAATCCGAAGTATCAAGATTTTCCATTAGCTGATGCCAGACTTGAAGATATTCGTTATGTTGAGCACCATTGTTTACGCTCGCGCATTCAAGTCACTCGAACAATTGGCAAGTCTACATTCATCCAAACCTATTCTCTGACTCAACATTCCCCTATTCTCGAAATCAAAAACTATATTGATTGGCAGGAAAAGCATGTTTTTGTTAAAGCGGCATTCCCAATCAATTTAGATGCAAAATTTGTTACTTATGAAGCAGCTTGTGGCGTTGCCGATCGGACTACAACTCCCACGACTGAGGCAGAACGGGCGATGTGGGAAGTGCCGGGACTGCGCTGGGCGAGTATGAACGACGGCACGTATGGTGTGAGTATTCTGTGCGATCGTAAACATGGCTATGATCATAAACGCTATGATCATAAACCTAGTGAAATTCGTATTTCTCTATTGCGTGGTTCTGAATTTCCAGATCCGATCGCAGACCAAGGTGTTCACGAGTTTACGATCGGGATTTACCCGCATTTGGGCAATTGGAAAACAGCAGATACTCCAAAACGTGCCATTGAATTAAGTTTGCTGCTGCAAGCAATTGTCCCGAATGAACGTCTGTTACAAGGGTTGTTGCCGCCAATGATGAGCCTATTGAACTTGCAAGCTGAACATTTGATGTTGATGGCGATTAAACGATCGGAGGACGACCGGAATCAATATATTCTTCGGGGTTATGAATATTATGGCGATATGACAGAGATCTCGATTGGTGATGCAAATGAGAATATTCAAGGGGTTCAATTGGGCGATCGGGTTGATATATTAGAACGCCCGATCGACAATCAATCTCATTCAATTGAACCTTGGACTATTGCTAGCTTCAAACTCGTACGCACTTAATTACGGCGTTTGACTCTTTGAGGTTTTGCTTGGGAGTTTGCATTGTTCAATATTCGATCGAATATCTTGGGAAATACCTGGAACTCCTGTGAATACGATCGGTCTCAAGTGAGTACCCGGCTTCTGGTAGTATGGGAAATTGCAACGAGTGCAAGTCCATAATTCAGCAATCGCAACTTTAACAATGGCAAACCTTCAGCGTCCCGACGGCATCGCTCCCCACGGCGGCGAACTCATCAATCGCATCGCAACTCCAGCCGAAAAGGCAGATTTTCTGAGCAAAGCAGATTCTCTACCGATCGTGGCTTTGGATGAGCGCGCCGTTTCTGATCTCCACATGATTGCGATCGGTGGCTTCAGTCCACTCACCGGATTCATGAACCAGGCGGATTACGATCGGGTTGTCGTCGAGATGCACCTGACGAGTGGGTTGCCCTGGACTATTCCTATCACTTTATCGGTTACGGAATCTGTTGCTGACACAGTTGAAGTTGGTCAATATGTCCGTCTAAATGATCCCTCAGGTCAATATATTGGTGTTCTCCACCTCACTGAAAAGTATAGCTACGATAAGAAAAAAGAAGCCATCAACGTCTACCGCACCGAAGATGAAAAGCATCCTGGTGTCGCAGTTGTTTACAACCAAGGCAGTATCAATCTGGCTGGCCCTATTTGGCTTCTGGACCGCGAAGCACATCCGCTTTTCCCAACCTATCAAATCGATCCGGCTGCATCCCGCGAAGCCTTCAAAGAAAAGGGTTGGAAAACTATTGTTGGATTTCAAACGCGTAACCCCGTTCACCGCGCTCATGAATATATTCAAAAGTGTGCGATGGAAATTGTAGATGGTTTGTTTTTGCATCCACTAGTTGGCGCAACTAAAGAAGATGATATTTCTGCCGAGATTCGGATGCGTTGTTATGAAATCTTGATTGATAATTACTATCCAAAAGATCGCGTCATTCTAGGTATCAACCCATCAGCAATGCGCTATGCCGGACCACGGGAAGCCGTTTTCCATGCTTTAATCCGTAAGAACTACGGCTGTACTCACTTCATCGTGGGTCGGGACCATGCAGGGGTTGGCGATTACTACGGCACCTTTGATGCGCAACATATTTTCGATGAATTTGATGCGGCGGCGATCGGAATCATTCCCCTCAAATATGAACATGCATTCTATTGCAAAGTGACCAATACCATGGCCACCATCAAAACCAGTCCGAGTACTCCAGAACAACGGATTCATTTATCCGGAACAAAGGTTCGCGAAATGTTACGAAATGGCGAACTTCCACCGCCTGAATTCTCTCGTCCGCTTGTTGCGGCTGAATTAGCAAAAGCAATGAAAGTCAAAAGCTAAATCAAACGCTCACATTCTATTTTTTAGATAATTCTCCAAATCCCCTTTAATAACTGGGGTTTGGAGAATTTCATATTTTAAGACAAACGACTCAATACAAAATCACAGAGATCTTCCAGTGATTCTCTAGATTCAGAGACCGGGAGATGGGATAAATATCCGATCGCAGATTTTGCATGATCTTTCGCTAATGCCCGAGACTTCTCGATTCCTTGACTTTGCTCCACAATCGTCAAGGCCTGCGCCAAATCGCCATCTTCTGAAAACTCTCGCTCAATCAATGTTTTTAAATAGGGCTGCTCTTCGATCGCAAACAATACTGGAGCGGTCAAATTCCCACTTTTCAAATCCGACCCAGCGGGTTTGCCTAAGCTCTCCATTGACCCCGTGAAATCTAAAATATCATCTACAATTTGGAACGCTAATCCCCAATGCCGCCCGTAATGGTAGAGCGCCGATGCATCCTCGGAACTCCAATCGCTTAAAATAGCCGATGCTTTTGCACTATTTGCCACTAATGATGCCGTCTTGTAATAGCTCTTCTGCAAATAGGCTTCGATCGTAATATCGGTATCAAAACAATTTAGCCCTTGCTGAATCTCACCCTCAGCAAAATCCTTAATCACTTCTGACAGCAGTTTCACTACTTCCAAACTGTCCAAATTGGCCAGATACCACGACGACTGCGCAAACAAAAAATCACCCGCCAACACCGCCACGCGATTTCCAAATCCCGCATGAACGGTCGGAACACCGCGCCGTAATTCCGATTCATCGACCACATCGTCATGAACAAGACTAGCGGTATGAATCATTTCGGTGATTTCAGCGAGTCGTCGATGACGTTGGGTTAAATCACCTTTAGGCATCGTCGCCCTTGCAACTAAAAGCACAATGGCCGGACGCACCCGTTTCCCACCCGCTCCAAATAAGCGTTCAGCAGCTAAGTAGAGAATCGGATGCTTAGCCCCGATTAACTGCTTAAGATTTTCTGTCATCGCAGAAAGATCGGCATCAACGGGAGAAAAAAGGGAGGCAACTGATGTCATGGTGCGAACCAGATGAGGATAAAGATTAAGAAACTTTACAGGTTCTGAATTTATTCTAAGCGATGGCGATCGCCCTTGAACCATTCCTTGCGGATCTTCCTAAAAAAATGATCACTTAATAACCATCTTTAGATCTGTTTTTTGGATCATCTTCGGATCTTAAACTCCTGTGATAATCTATGTATAAGCTTTCAAAACTGCAAATTCTTACCTGAAACGCAAGGCATGTGAGTCTGTTCAGACGATGATATTCATCCTGAGTAGACTTGAAAAAGCGCCTTGATCTTCGAGACTTATGGAAACTGAACTTCACAGTAATCTTTCGAGATCTGTAGTTCAGTTTGAAATCGGTCGAGGTAATCAATACGATCCAAACAGGTTGAAGTTGTTCTGTGCAAGGTTTTTTCGTCGCTGTGGATTTCCACTGAACGGGAGGCGGCGCTTTGCGATCGACGGTCTAAAGGAACAATGCTGTCTCAAGGGAATTGATTAGGGCAATACTTCGCTGCATTTATGTTGACGGATTTTTGCTCTGATGGATTTACCTGTGGAAAGCGCGAACGGTTATGAGTTCCGCGTTTATTTCCTTTGGGCTTCCATTGAGGTGATGTCCTGATTGATCAGGATTTGCCAACGATGATTCCTATCCTAGCGACAGGGTATTTGATGCGGGTTTATGGGTTGCTAGAGCTATTCCAACGGCGACGCATTTGAGTAAAAATACGATGCCTGTCTAGGTGTTAATTTTCCGTCGTAGAAACTCTATGTTCTCGTTCTCTGCTGCACGTAATTGTTGAAATTTGAATTTCCTCTGTAATGGACAAATTTTAAATTTCAAGTAAAGTGCAGCCAAAGGCATGGATAGAAAACTCGGCTATGCCTTGATACTATTGCCATTC
>JAJAYH010000295.1 GCA_026786325.1 Alkalinema sp. CAN_BIN05
AATCGATATAGTCTGTAGATTTAAATGCATAACCATTTTGCAAATCGCATAGGCTATTTAATTCAACCATTTTCCACTGACTAGGCAAGCTTGGATGACTTTCACTGTCATTTTTTTCTGTCATTTTCATCCCAACATCTCCTCCAACACATCCAAATTCCAATTCATAACACAATCCCCTTTTTCCTTACATTACAAACTAACGGATTCTGTCCATTGTCAAACCGATCGGAACATCTGCAAACCATTACTATCCACGATCGTAATATCAAATCACCTAGCAATCCCAACAAACCCCGATCGCCCCTCCAACTCCGGTCCCCCCTTATTAAGGGGGCTAGGGGGATCAATCCCAACAACCGATCGCTCATCCCAATATCCCCTCCAACGCATCCAAATCAGCACGTATCTCAGGCTCCCACTCCCTGAACATCTTGAAATTACTCCGCATCTGATAAGCCATCAATCAAAACTCTAATCTCATAACGCAAAATAGGAATCTGATGACTAATCACATCCCAAACCACATCATAATCAACCCCAAAATACTCATGAATCAACTTGTCTCGCATTCCGGCCATTCTTCTCCAAGGAATCTGTGGGTTATTGCTCCTAAAGTCATTAGACAAATTTTTGGATGCCTCTCCAATCACCTCCAAACTTCTAACAAAAGCTCGTTTTAGTCGCTCATCCTTAAAGAAATCATCCTGAGTTAAATCCTGTGAATTCTCTAGAATAAAATCCATTTCCAATAAAATATGTTGTAAATAATTCTTAGCCGAGCGGAACATATTCCACCTCATCCAAAATCCGTTGCCCAAAAAACGGACTCAACGACTCCGGAGTCACCACATCCACCTTTCGCCCCAACAAATCCTCCAAAAAGAAACACAAATCCATAAAATTATTAAACGTCTTCATCTCCGGCTGAAAAATCACCAACATATCCACATCACTCCTCTCCGTCGCCAGCCCCGTCCGAAAAGAACCAAACAACCCACAATGACTCACCCCATAGTCTCTGAGTACTTGCTGCTGATCTTGCAAACATTGAAAAATCTCAGTTTTCGTCATCACAGAACTCATACTCATCACCTCCAAACCATTACTATCCACGATCGTAATCCCAAATCACCCAGCAATCCCAACAAACCCCTGAACCCCTTCAACTCCGGTCCCCCCTGATTAAGGGGCTAGGGGGATCAATCCCAACAACCGATCGCTCATCCCAGCATCCCCTCCAACGCATCCAAATCGACCCGTATCTCATCCTCCAACTCCCGCAACTTCTGCAAAATCACCATAGGCTTCTCATACGTCACCTCCTCATACTCAATCTCCTTGTACCGATTAATCGACAAATCATACCCATTTGCCTCGATCGCCTCCCGCGCCACAAAAAACGCCTTCGCCCGCAAATCCACATCTCTTACCGGATCCCGCCCGCGCCAACAGTCCAACAAATGGGGAATATCATTCTCCGCGATCGTCGCCCGCTTATCATCCAACGAAAAACCATCCGCCGTCATATCGTAAAACCAAACAAAATCCGTCCCCTTCTCCCTCACCCCTACCTTTGTAAACAACACGATCGCCGTAGACACCCCCGCATAAGGCTTAAACACCCCCGAAGGCATAGAAATCACCCCATCCAACTTGTGTTCCTCCACCAATAACTTCCGAATCTTCTGATGCGCATTCGACGACCCAAACAACACCCCATCCGGCACAATCACCGCCGCCCGTCCCCCCGTCTTCAACAACCGTAAAAACAACGCCATAAACAACAACTCAGTCTTCGTCGTACCCATCGTCTTAGACAAATCCTTCGCGATCGTCGAACTCTCCACCGAACCCTTAAACGGAGGATTCGCCAAAATCATCGTAAACCGCTCCGCCACCCCCGCATGATCCTCCGCCAAAGAATCACGCGCCTCAATAATTGGTTGCTCAATTCCATGCAACATCAAATTCATACTGCCCATTCGTCCCCGCCGTACTCAACTTCGACAGCATATATTCATAGAGATCGCCCTTCGCATCCCGATCGTCCATCGGAATCTGCCCAATCTGCTCCACCACCGTCACCAATAACGCCGGAGACCCAATCAAAAACACAGCATCCCGCATATGTTTCGCATAAGTACTGCCCTCAGAGGGTTTACCGTCCTTCACCGCCTGCCCCTCCACCTCAGCCACAGGCTTACCCATATCCTTAATGAACGGAAACGCCCCATCCCGCACAACCGTAAGCAACGCCTCCCCATCATCCAAATTCTTGAACTGCGACCATCGAATAGTTTGCTGATTCGGCCCAAACGTAGGATTCAGAACCACGCCGCCTAACCGTTGAGCCTTCTTCTCCTTCACCAGCTCCAAATCATCCAAGCGTTTAATAAATAGCAAATAGGAAATCTGCTCAATCACCGACAACGGATTACTAATGCCGTTATTCCAGAAGGTTGTCCAAAGTTTATCCACCTTGGATTTCAAATCTCCTGTGATCATGCGAGGCACTCCTGAAAAAAATTGCTAACGGCCACGATCGTTTCTTCTGACAAAAACAGATCTAGCCCGATCATCATATCCCCTCCCATCCCCTTCTAGCCCCGTCCCCTCAGAAACCGCATTCTTTAATTAGTGCATTATCGCCATTGCCGATCGTCTGAAAACAATAAAAAGAAGATATTCAGCGGTAGAATGAAGAGAGTTTGCTAAAACAGTTGAGGCAATCTACGATGAATTGGAAAAAATATGTTCATTCAGACCCAAACATTTTACTGGAAAAGCCAGTGGTTACAGGAACCCGGCTATCAGTGGAGTTTATTTTGGGCCTATTCTCCCAAGGTTGGACCGAAGAACAGATTTTAGAAAGTTATCCAACCCTCAGTTCAACTACCATCCAAGCAGTCTTTGCCTTTGCCGCAGAATGCCTTCGAGAAGATGTATTTTATTTACCATAATTCTAGTTCAGTCATTCTAACGATCGTCAAACATTGAAAATTAACTACTATTGAGAAATGTATGAAAGTTGCTTATTTTGATTGTCCCACAGGTGTTTCCGGCGATATGTGTTTAGGTGCCTTAATTGATGCAGGCGTACCCATTGAATATTTAACACAACATCTCGATCGGCTCGGCATTGAGCAAGAGTACAAACTCAGTTCAAAACAAATGATCCACAACGGTCAACAAGCCACAAAAGCGATCGTCACTCTCATCAATCAACCCGAACACCACCATTCTGATGATCATTCCCCTCATCATGACCATACCCATACCAGAACATTGCCTGAAATCGAAAAAATGATCATCGGTGCAGCTCTACCTGATCACGCTGAGAAATCGAGTTTAGAAGTCTTTCGGAACCTTGCGATCGCCGAAGGCGCAGTTCATGGCATTCCCCCGGAACAAGTCTTTTTCCACGAAGTTGGGGCAGTGGATGCGATCGTGGATATTGTCGGCACTTGTTTAGGAATGGATTGGTTAAAAATCGAACAGTTCTATTGTTCTGCATTACCAACTGGCGGCGGAACCGTCTGGGCTGCCCATGGTCGGCTTCCGGTCCCGGTTCCAGCCGTATTAAAACTGTTTGAAAAAGCAAACGTTCCCGTGTTTTACAACAGCATCGATCGTGAACTCGTCACACCCACCGGAGCCGCGATCGTCACCACCCTCGCCCACCACTTCGGCCATCCGCCGGAAATGATCATTCAAAAAATCGCCCTCGGCGCAGGCACTCAAGAACTCCCCATTCCCAATATCTTGCGCCTGTGGATTGGTGAATCACGCGGCACACAGACCCATGCAAAATCCGCCATTCAACCCCACACACACAGCCACAGTGATAGCCACCCAGAACATTCCCACCAGCATTCTGATCAAAAGGAGCATCACCACCACGAATCTGAACATCTCCAAACCGTCGCCCATCTAGAAACCCAAATCGACGACCTCTCCCCACAAACGATTGCCTACACTACTGAAAAGCTTCTGCATCATGGGGCATTAGATGTATTTACCACCGCGATCGGCATGAAAAAGTCTCGTCCCGGAACCTTAATTAGCGTCATTTGTAAACCAGAAGAGCGCGATCGATTTGAACAGATTTTGTTTGAAGAAACAACAACGATCGGCATTCGGCGAAGTTTACAAATACGATCGGTTCTAAGTCGTAGATTTGAAACCATCCAAATCCAAGGCCAACCCATCAAACTCAAAATCGCTGAACAGAATGGCAAAATATTCAACATTCAACCAGAATATGAAGACTGCGCTACGATCGCCCGTCACACCAACCAATCTCTCAAAGACATTCAGCGACAGGCAATTCAACAACAAGCTCTAAAATAAAAAAGCTTCACGATCGATCGTAACCTCAGACAAAACAGGGATTTCAGGCTCATCCAGTTCAGGCTCGTCCAGTTCAGGCTCATGCATCTCCATAACTTCTTCAGGAACCAAATGGCGCGGACGCAATTGCGAAAACACACGATAAGAATCTAAATTCACCTGATTTGCACTATCCTGAGACATCGA
>JAJAYH010000296.1 GCA_026786325.1 Alkalinema sp. CAN_BIN05
CAATAACACCACCAGTACCAGCAATAACACCACCAGTACCAGCAATAACACCTCCCGTTACACCAGTACCAAATCCCGTTACTCCAATAACAACAAACAACAGCAACGGCAACAACGGTAACAACGGTAACAACGGTAACAACGGCAACAACGGCAACAACGGCAACAACGGCAACAACGGCAACCGTTAGAGAAGTCTCCAAACAATCTAAGACCAAGACCCTACACGTCAAGACTGTACCGGAATCAAAGTAGTCCCCGTAGTCCCGATTACACCTGTTATTCCATCACCTATAGCAATCCTATTTGATTCGTGAGTTGGGCATCTCGCCCAGACAGGCTAGAAGCATATCCCGCTCTTACAACTGATTTAGGATTACCACATCATTTGATGGGCTAACTCGTCATATAAAAAGCGCCCCAGAATCCTGGAGCGCTTTTTATATCAATTTAATTGGCCCACTCTAAACTGGAGCAACCCGCTTTTTCAGCGACTCCGATCGGAGTTTAGCCGTCTCGTTTGTAGGCTCTAGAGCCAACGACTGATTATAGGCTTCGATCGCTTTAGTGGTTAGATTTTTCTTCTCGTAAACATGACCTAAATTATTCAGCGCAATCACATAATCGGGATAATTTTTAAGCGCATCCTTATAATGTCGAACGGCAAGATCATACTGTTCTTGAGCAAAATAAGTGTAACCCAATGCATTATAAACCGCTGCCACATCGGCACCGTCTAATTCTCGCTTCTTGATGGCTTTCTGAAACTGAGGAATCGCTTGAGCAAACAGCTTTTTATCTAAATAAACACTTCCCAACTCATAATGCTCTGCCGCCGTCCCATCACCATCCTTAAGCTTTTCTGTAAGTCGTGCCAGTGCGCCTTCTAACTTACGAGTTTTGATCACTTCCTTCAGGACGCTGACCCCAGCCGCAATCAGAATTACCACCAAAACAGCGATATAAACAATGGGAGAATTTTCTTTCATGGGTCGATCGCAGTTTCTACAGAAATAGTTAAATGCATCGAAATCAAGATGCATCTCTTATCTTATCATCGCAATTCCGCAGCTCTACTGTGCGTTACATTGATTACCAAATCAAATAAATTTGGGCGAATAAATACAATGGCCTAAGAATCCAAATTCCATCGCTGCCATTGCTCTCGCAACCATCCCGATCGCTGCCAACGATCGACTACAGTATTCACTTTTTCCCGCAATGATGAATGCTGCAATCTCTCGGCATCGCGATCGCCATAGGATAAAAGCCAAACTCCTCGCGCAACAACCGCAAATCAGTATCCTTTTGCATGGCACCCAGCACCATTACCCGATCGCCCGCCAACGCCTGCACTTGCCCCGATCGCAACTTAGACCAGCCCTCTGCATAGCTCTCCACCTCGACTAATCTCAAACCCAAATCCTCTGACATCAACGCATCGATCGCACTAGAGTTTTTCAATACCGCCACCGATCGTCCCCGAAGGTCGGTCGTCGTCCTAACTAAATTATTCTGAGATGGATTATTCTGCACCACAATGGCCGATCGTTCAAAATAATATGGCGCACTAAACTCAACCCAACGCGATCGTGAAGGCGTGGCTGTTACGGATGCGATCGCCATGTCAACTCGCCCATCCGCCACAACTCGTAATCGATCGGAATTCGCCACCGGAATCAACTTGACCGCATCGCGTTTCCCCAATAACTCCAGGGCCAAGGTCTGAGCCATTTCTACTTCAAACCCAGACCAATTGCCCGCAGCATCACGAAAACTCAAGGGAAACCGATCGGAGTTCACGGCCACCAACAAAAAACCACGATCGCGAATCGTCTCTAAATCGGCGGCATTCCCTGCCAAGGTCGTGATTAATACCGCACCCAAGCTTAGGCCAAACGCCAAACACCAGCCATGCATCGCCCGTTTTCGCCCCATGAATTCGTTCCTGCACGACCGAAAAACTAAAAAAAGAAGGGATAGTGCCAGAAACTCTAACACTATCCCATAAAAAATAATCTCAAAAACTACAAGAAATCTGTAATTTCCGCGTTAAGCCGCTTTCGCCAACTCAACAACCTTCGCAAATGCGGTCGGGTCAATTACGGCCAACTGAGCCAACATTTTGCGGTTGATTTGGATGTCAGCTTTTTTCATCTTGCCGATCAATTGGCTGTAGCTGATTCCATTGATCCGAGCTGCTGCATTAATCCGAGCGATCCACAGGCGACGGAAATCGCGTTTCTTTTTACGACGATCGCGATACGCATTCCGCAGCGCTTTCATCACCTGTTGGTTAGCTACGCGAAAGAGACGTGAATGTGATCCACGGAAGCCTTTCGCCAGCTTCAAAATTTTATTACGACGTTTGCGGGCTACATTACCGCGCTTAACACGAGCCATGAGTTTCCTCTACATTTGGGGATAGGTCATTGATAAATAAGCAATGTTCAAACAGGCAGAACTAGAGTTCTAAATGTCAAACTTGCCACGATCGGGAACCAGGCAGTAGAAAAGCCCTAGCCCAAATCGATTGGATCACCTTATAAGTAAGGCAACATCATACGGATGTTAGCAGCATCACCTTCAAACACAACGTTATAACCAGCAAGACGGCGCTTACGGCTAGGGCTTTTGTGTTCCAAAAGGTGGGCGCGGAACGTACTCCGACGGAGAATCTTGCCAGTTCCAGTCACTTTAAAGCGCTTGGCGGCAGATTTGCGAGTCTTTAACTTCGGCATGACAATATCCAAATTCACACAGTCTTATATTCTACCCTACAAGAAACATTTTTAAGCAAATCACTCAAACTACAGCAATCCAAGGATCTCAGCGCCTGAGATCCTTGGTTTCTCGTTCCGTTCAAGCTTTATACAGGGGAACGATCGGCGGTTATGTGGTCAACCCGTTCCAAATTTAGAATTGCTATCGGACAAGATAATCACGGGCAATTGTTTGGCAGTGCAAAATCCTTTGTCGTTGGTTAGAAAGGTTGAACAATTTGAAGAAATGGCTGTTGCTAGATGAATGGCATCTGGCAGCTTGAGCTTGTTGGCCGTTCGTAATTGGGCCGATTGAATCAGGATTTTACGATCGACAGGTAGAACTTCTACATGGTCACGATTGGAGATTGCTTGCTGATAGATGGTCTGTGCGGCTAGGTTCTGATCTTTCATGGGTTTTACAAGCGCTTCTGCGAGAGAAAGCTCACTTGTAACGGCGGTTAGTCTTCCCTGCTCGATCGCCTGAAAGAGGGCTGTCAAATCAACTACAAAATCAGGATAGCCTTCTAGTCCATAGATCCAGACGTTCACATCAAAGTAAATC
>JAJAYH010000297.1 GCA_026786325.1 Alkalinema sp. CAN_BIN05
GGCAACCACGGCATCGGACGGGTCGATATGATTGAGAATCGTCTCGTCGGTATCAAATCTCGCGAAATCTACGAGACCCCCGCCTTGATCATGTTAATCCATGCCCACCGCGATCTGGAAAGCCTAACCCTGGCCAAAGATGTCACCGTTTACAAACGCGGCATCGAAGAAACCTACGGCCAGATGGTTTACAACGGTCTCTGGTATAGTCCGCTCAGAGAAGCACTAGATGCCTTTGTGAGCAAAACTCAAGAGCGCGTTTCTGGAGTGGTACGGGTCAAGCTCTTTAAGGGCAACGCAACGATCGTCGGACGTAAATCAGCCAACTCGCTCTATGCCGAAGATCTTGCCACCTATGGCGCAGGCGACAACTTCGACCATAAAGCGGCTGAAGGATTTATCTACGTTTGGGGTCTACCGACTCGGGTTTGGTCTCAAATGACACGCGGATAAAGGAATTAGTTCAAAGTCTAAAAGACTGATTTATGTGGATATAATCCCGATCGAGCCTTCGATCGGGATTTTTGTTAGTGTCTTTAATTATTCGGATTCTGGATTTGACAACCCTAAATCCACCGTAAGTTCGGATTTAGGGAAATAATCCAGATTTAAAACAAATTAAACCGCTTCAATTGCGCCTCGATCGCTTTCGGCAAAGATTGGTGCAATTGTTTTGCGTCTTGAAAAATCAACCGATTCTGAGTCGGCAAGTCAAATGGGAAATGTCCTGGCACATCCGATCGTTCCATCTGAGTCATCAAAATCTGCTCCACACGCTTACATTGCAACGCATATCCCGTCTCCACACAAACCTGCGGACTCGGAATCAACTGCGGCATAGCAGCATCGGGAATCTGCGCAATGGACGTACCATCCGCCACATAAAGAAGACTTTGCCGAATCGATCGCATTAGTGGACTACTCAGCCGCACTGGCCCATCATCCAGTCGATGAGATTCTTTGAGCGTAATTTCAACCCGAGACTTCTTATTGATAGCCTCCAAAGTAGAAATCAACTCATCCCGCAGTAATTCGCTAGACTCAGGGTATGACTGCTGATAGGAGAAGAAAATTACAGGCTCTAGATGTGCCATCACATCCTGCTTTGTAAAATAAATCTCATGACTGCTCAGATCAATGTTCGCGATCGCATAGCCGCCACTGCCCTGAATATAAAATTCAACCAAGTCGCCTTCAAGGTAACGCTGGAACCAAGCGGCCTGCATCACCACTTCCGACTCATCCAAAAAGTCAGCCCTCAATCCCGACTTCAGCAAACTATTTTTGCTGAGCCGAAGATCATAAGGACGCTTCTGGAGCTGCTTCAACGGCTCATATTCTTCGATATACCAAGCCTTGAGCGAAATAATCGCCATATCTCTGCCTCATGTGGAATCTGGGAGCCTTCGCATATTTTATACAGAGAATCCAGAGTTGACACAGAAGTGATATAGTACTTATGATCTAGTATCAATTCGATACGAAATTCTAAGGAATCTGAGTAAGCTTGTTGGGTTTGTGAGCATCAGCAGGAGTACGATCGTCAAAAACCACTACTCGTTGACTTGGATCCACCATATGAGTCTGCTCTTGCAAAATTGCCTTAACCTGACTGGAATCGAAGTTCCGACTAAACTCCACCTGTATTTGCGCGACACGAGCTTCGGTCTGTTGAACTTCGCCCTGAACTTCCTTCAGTTTTTGGACCTGAGCCATTCGGTAGGGCAACAAATACACTAATGTCGAAAGAGCGATCGCACTTAGTCCCACATTCACACCCAGACGCAAGCAAGTCTCAAACGCCACAAGACGATGTTGACGAGTAATCAGTGTCTTTGACTGCTGGGCAGAGGTTCGGCGGACAGTGGGGCGCGAGAGCGGTTGTTCTTGAGGGAACTGAGGTAATGCATTCATAGTGTCAAATCACATTCTTTCCCTAACAGGGGATAGTTTTTCCCATTGCTCGACTTTATAGAGTATATGCATCAAATGCCTGATTAGAAACTCAGACTTTCTACGGGTGCAGGTGAATGACATTTATTTATGACGATCCCCGCTCTCATTACGATCAAAGCCTAGATAACTAATTAAGAAAAATCCTAAGAGTTATCTAGGCTTTACAAGACCCAAAACGCTCAACCAATCTGGTCGCGCCCCGACATCTTGTTATTAGTTCTTATAGAGTTCAGTCGAAAGACGGAACGCCAAGATACCGGGGATCAGTGCGACAAAAATCGCCATCATCACTTGTGCATCGGTCATTTGGGATTGCTCCTAAGTAATTTTGAGCCAAAATTTATAGACAAAAAAGTCTATAAACCTCAGCTTACACCTTCGATTAAACCCCATGACGTTGGGTTAGCGGAATGCACTCGTAACAAAAGGCAAAAGAGCACATAGATTTAACGCTATAAATCGAATCTGAATTCGACCTGAATATTTCAGCCAAGACTTCGGTTCTCCACCCTAAGGAAGTGCCGAACCACGAATGAACGTAATGGTAAGCTAGAATGCTAAGTCTTAATATTGTTTACTGATGCTGGACTCTTTTCACCTTCCCGATTTACTCAACCCCACTCAGCTCCTCCCAGATCATCTAACGCCGCAATCGTTCTTGGTACTTCCGGTCTTGGTGGCATTAGAGGCAGTGCTTTCGGCGGACAATGCGATTGCGCTAGCGGCCATTACTCAAGGATTACGGGATCCAAAGCTAGAGGAAAAGGCGCTAAATATTGGCCTTTTTCTAGCGTATATTCTGCGAATGGCCTTAATTCTAGTCGCGTCGCAAGTAGTCAATCAATGGCAATTTGAATTGGCGGGGGCAGCTTACCTTCTGTGGCTTGTGTTCCAGCACTTCACCTCGACAGAAGACGAAGACGGGGACCATACAGCACCCCGATTTGCAAATTTATGGCAGGCGATTCCGGTATTAGCGCTGACGGATTTGGCGTTTTCTCTCGATAGTGTGACGACAGCGATCGCAGTCTCAGATGAAACTTGGCTAATTTTGCTGGGCGGGACGATCGGGATTATTGCGCTGCGGTTTATGGCGGGGCAATTCATGATATGGCTAGAGGAATATACCCATCTTGAAGATGCGGGCTATATCACAGTGTCATTTGTGGGCTTTCGGCTATTGCTGCGAGTGGTGAATGATAGTCTGGTGCCGCCGGAATGGGTGATGGTCTTGGCGATCGCGGCAGTCTTTACC
>JAJAYH010000298.1 GCA_026786325.1 Alkalinema sp. CAN_BIN05
CGGCGATCGATAGCCTGCCTAAATTTGACGGTCCTACCGTGATGCTTTTTCACCATGGACTCGAAGGCCAAATCGCACGGTATCAAGGCGCACTACGCTACATTGAATTGCTGCCATTGAAGAAAGCAGGCGTTGATTATCTGGCGCTAGGTCACATTCATAAAAGCTACCAAGAAGAAGGCTGGGTCTTCAATCCCGGTTCACTCGAAGCCAATAGCACGCAAGAAGCTGACTTCGATCGTGGGGCATTCCTGGTCGAAATCAATACAATCAATGACGAAGTGATCATCAAAGCCGAACTGAAAACAGACTACCAACAGCGCCCGATCGTCCGGCTTCAATGCAAAACCACTGGCAATGAAAGCCTGGAAGAAGTAACGTTAAAAATTACCAATCTGGTTGAAGCTGCGCTCAAAAGTAAAAAAATCAAACCCGAAGTCAAACCGATCGTCGAACTTCGGATTGAAGGCAGCGTGGGGTTTGATCGGCTTGATCTCGACACCAAAACCCTTCAACAAGAACTGCAAGCTCAAACTAACGCACTTATTTTTTTACTACGCTACAACGTAGACACTCTCGCGTTTGAAACACCTTTAGGTGAAACTGCCAGCCGACAATATGTTGAACAAGAGATTTTCACGGATCTTCTCGCGGCCCACAACAGCTACAAAAGCCGATCGATCGAACTCGCCCAAGGCTTAATTGAACTCAAAGATCTACAATTACAGGACTATCCCGAAGGCGAACTCTACAAATTCATTGAAACACTGTTAGAAAAATCTGAACCTAGTTAAACCCTGTAGATTCATGGTGATGCCGATCGCTCAGTGGTAGTTTCAGAAGAATAAGATACATTACAGATACTGCTATCAGGATTTAATCATGTCGTCACGGGATTCGATCGGGACCACTCGCCAAGAAGCCAATGGATTGTTTAAAGAACTTAAATCTCAAGGAACGTTACTAGTTTGTGTGGTGATTGTACTGTGGACGATCCAATTGGCAAATAGCTTGATGAATGACGCACTAAACAATTTGGGCATTCGACCTCGAAATATTTCAGGTCTACAGGGGGTTCTATTTGCACCATTTTTGCACGGCGGTTGGCGACATTTAATTAGTAATACCTTTCCGCTGGTGATTTTGAGCTGGTTGATTATGGCCAGAGATCGCAGCGAATGGATTGCGGTAACAGTTCTGACGGGGATCGCGAGTGGTCTGGGAACGTGGCTATTTGGCGGGGCAGAAACAGTTCATATTGGCGCGAGTGGTGTAGTCTTTGGTTACTTTGGGTTTCTGGTGGCACGGGCTTACTTTGAGCGCAGTTTTGGCTCGATCGCGATTTCTCTGTTAGTTTTGGCGCTGTTTGGCGGGATGATTTGGGGGATTTTGCCTGTTCGAGTCGGTATTTCCTGGGAAGGCCATTTATTTGGATTATTGGGCGGAATTGCAGCAGCTTGGACCGTTGCAGCAATTAGCCGTAAGAGTCCGTAATGCTATTTAGATGCGGGATCGCAGGAAATATTAGAGAATAGAAATCATCCGATAAGGTAGACTACTGCCAGTTGTCAGGTTTACTATGCGTCTACCGGAAGAGCCAGATCAGCCGTTTCAAATCAATATTGTGCCGATGATCGATGTGGTCTTTGCGCTGTTGACGTTCTTTATTATGTCAACCTTGTCCTTAACCCGATCGGAAGGCTTGCCTGTGAATTTACCCGGCGCACAGACGAGTAAGGCTATCAATCAAGAAACCCCCGTGGTGGTGACGATCGATGGTAAGGGAAATCTCACCCTGAATAAAAAGACCATTGATCTTGGCCAATTACGTAGCGGTATTCAAGAACAATTGGCCGACAGTTCCCAAAAAATGGTACTAATTCGAGCCGATCAAGCTGTGACACACGGCAAGGTAGTCGCGGTGATGGACGCGGTGCGGCGGATTCCGGGCGCTAAACTTGCTATTGAAACGCAAGCGATCAAGAATTAGGGCGATTTCTCAGAAGCCTGAATCGAAGAAATACTCGATCGACGATCGTTCAATACCTCGTTCTGCAATTTCTCAAAATCTGGGATTGTTTCACCATAGTTTTCGCCGTAATGTTGGCGCATTTTTGTTTTGAGCTGTTCCATCAATTCGATCGCCAGCGGAACTCCAAGCTGTAACTGCTCTAAATGGTCTCGATGTTCAAAGACACTTTCGGGCGTGCCTTCTAAAACAAGCCGACCTTGATCCATCACAAAAATCCAATCCGCCCACTGATACAAGAAGTCCAAATCATGGCTCGCCAAAACTACAGTTGTTCCACCTTGGTGAATTTGTTCCAGTTGGCGAACCAGTTGACGAGTATGACGCGGATCGAGATAGGCCGTGGGTTCGTCAAGCAGCAACAAACTTGGCTTTAAGACCATCACATCTGCGATCGAGACCCGTTTTTTTTGTCCCAAACTCAGGTTATGAATCGGCTGATGGGCCAGCTCAACTAGATTAAATTCTGAACTAATCGCTTGGACCCGCTGAGCAATTTCAGCATCAGGTACGCCTAAATTGCATAACCCATAGGAAATATCTTCTTCAACGGTTGAGGCAACAAGTTGATGTTCTGGGTTTTGAAACACCAGACCTATTTGTTGTCGCAGGGCAGTTAGGGAAGTGCGATCGTAGCGAATGGGCGCACCCTTGAAACGAATAGCCCCGTGACTCGGCTTATACAACCCATTTGCTAACAGAAAAAATGTCGTCTTACCACAGCCGTTTTGACCAATCAATCCGCATCGCTTGCCCGCCGGAATTCTGAGGCTGAGATTTTGAGTTGCGGGTTTACGACTACAAACATAGCCGTAAACCACATCATCAAATTCGAGAATCCATGAATCATTCACAACTATCTAAATACGTTTGGTTTTGACTTTAGTTGCCAGTCCGAGCTTTTCTAGCAAGCTAATCGTCATCCAAACCATATCCAATTCCCACCAGTTCCAACCAAACCGCGCTGAGGACTGGACTGCGTGGTGATTGTTATGCCAGCCTTCGCCAAACGTTAGCAAAGCCACCCACCAGTTGTTAGTGGAGGTGTCTTTGGTATTGTGCGATCGGTAGCCAAACATGTGACAAACGCTGTTGACACAGAAGGTACTGTGGAACCCAACAATCAACCGAACAAAAACGCCCCAGACCACAAACGGCATTCCACCCCAAGCGTACAAAACAACGCCCAGCGCAACTTGCAAAAGCGTATGGTATTTGTGGCAAAACTGATAAAACCGATCGCCCGCCACATCTTTAGTCAGGCGCAATCGCTCAGCCTCGTCGGGCACATCATGCATAAACCAGCTCAAATGACTCCACCAGAAGCCACGATTGGAGTCATGTGGATCTTTGGATTCATCAGTATAGAGATGGTGCATCCGGTGATAGCCAACCCAGCCCAATACCGACCCTTGACCTGCCAAGGTGCCGCACATGACCAAGAAATACTCGATCGGCTTTGGTACGGTGAAGCTGCGATGGGCCGCCATCCGATGGAATCCCATGGAAATGCCCAATCCAATGGTGATCCAATACAAAAAGACGGCTACCCCGATCGCATTCCAGTTAAACCAAGCAGGGTTCAGAGCCAGTAACGGTGCTAAATGTAGCAAGACAGTGCTTATGACAACTGGCCATCGGGTGGGCTGAATTTCTTCAAGATTATTCTCCAAGGCCGATGGAGCTTCATAGTTGGCATCTGGTTCAGAAGGCTGGGCCGTTGCTCGTATCGGATGGTCAGATTGAGTCAGCAATGTCATGGTTTCTTTCATGTAATTGAAGGACAGTCAGGGAAGATTTTTCCCATAATTTAATTATTTAACTAAATTATCTAAAAGAGATTGAAGAACTCAGTCCTCTGATGAATCAAGAACTGAAACTAAGTCACAGAGTTCCCGAAAACATCGAAGACTTGTGGGCCAAGATGACAGTTGTGACTGCTGTAATTTGTTCAAGTCAAGCTATTAACACGAACGTACAGTCATCACAAGGATTTTGACACAACTACACATATCACAATAATAACATGGCTCAGAAATTCAGCTATTGCAAGGTTACCAGCAGTTCCAAATTCAGATTTAGTTTCCCGGAGTGGCGGGCGATGAGAGGCTACCCCTAAGGTGACTTCTAAGAAAGAAGATACCGTATTAGATAAAATATAGGTGTCATTGATGAACAGAGAAGAACCATCTTGAGCGTTGCCGTTGAACCCCCAGTCACCCTCACATCTCAAATATCAGATTTACGTTTAGCGGCTCAGAAAATGACAGGTGTAGAGCGTCGTGGCTTTCAAGCGCAGATGTCGCTCAAGTCCTGCATGGAAATGCGAGACAAACAGAACGGGTATTGGGCTGGGGTCGAAAGGCCGTAGAATTAGGGTTGAATGAGCGACGGACGGGTATGGTTTGTATGGGTGCCCAGTCGGGCTATAGTGGTGCACAACGTTGGCAAGAGAAGTATACAGAAGGGGCATCAGCGCTGAAGCAGTTAGCCGAAGCTCATTGTCAACAAGATCTAACGTTCAAGAGTACGATTGCCTACAAGCGATCGACGGCCCAAGCCGCCTTGGCACACCTGAAAGAGCAAGGGTTTGAATCGGTCCTACCGTCGGCGAGTTCCATGGCGATGATTTTCAACCGAATGGGCGATCGGTTACGTCCGGTGGTCAAAGCAAAGCCAAAAAAAGTGCCTGAGACCGATGCCATTTTTGCCAATCTGAAAGCGACGGATTTAACCAATCGTATTTCTGGGACCAAGCGCTTGAGTCTGGACTGCAAAGCCACGGTCAAACTGGGTGAATTTTCCCGTTCTGGGGTAACTCGCGGGGAGAATCAGGAATTAGACCATGATTTTGGGTCCGAAGAGAAGTACATTCCCTTTGGAATTGTGGATAAAGATAGTGGTCAATTGTATCTCTCGTTCGGGAGTTCGTTTAAGACGAGTGATTTCATTGTTGATGAATTACATAACTGTTGGAAAGCTTTGCCAACAGAAGAACAGAACTCGATGGAGCTGCTCCAACTCGAAGTGGATAATGGACTGGAAAGTAGTGGTATTAGAACGCAATTTCTCCACCGAATGGTGAAATTTGCAGACCAGATTGGTAAACCGATTCAACTGCTTTACTATCCGCTTTATCACAGTAAACGTAATCCTATTGAGAGATGTTGGGGCATTTTGGAGAAGCACTGGAACGGAACGTTATTGCGGGATGTCACAACGATGTTATTTTGGGCAGAAACGATGACTTGGAAGGGAATTTGTCCCATTGTCCAATTAAATCAGAACATCTGTGAGAAGGGAGTAGCATTATCAAAGACCGCAATGAAAGCGATTAAACAGAGGCTAAAACGCAATCTAGAACTCCCCAAATGGGACATTCTGATGCAACCGATTATTGGGTAAATATATTTCTGGGAATCACCTAAGACCATCAATGTTGAGATGCCTATCCGACAATCGATCGATGACATTCTTCTTTTAGTCGAATGCAG
>JAJAYH010000299.1 GCA_026786325.1 Alkalinema sp. CAN_BIN05
ATCAGCACCCGTCCGTTTCAACTTGTGACGGGACGAACTTGGAAGGGGACGGCGTTTGGCGGGGCAAAGGGACGGCGAGATGTGCCCAAAATTGTAGATTGGTATATGGATGGCAAAATTAATATTGATGATTTAATTACTAATGTTATGCCGATCGATCGGATTAATGAAGCCTTTGATCTGATGCATAAAGGCGAAGGCATTCGTACTGTTATGACGTTCCCATAAATTATGAGTCTAGATCATGCTAAATCTACGATCGTCCTCGGCTTCTTTTGGTGGGACTACGGAGTTTTATAGTCATAATTCAAATTGCTGCAATAGTGAAATGAATTTCTCTGTTTACATTCCACCTCAAGCTAAAACCCAGCCCGTTCCTGTTCTATATTTTCTTTCCGGACTCACCTGCACCGACGAAAACTTCATGGCCAAAGCAGGCGCACAACGCATTGCCGCAGACCTTGGAATCATGTTAGTTGCACCGGATACAAGTCCTCGCGGAAACGGGATTCCTGATGAACCCGATCAATGGGACTTCGGGATTGGTGCAAGTTTTTATGTAGATGCCTTGCTTGAACCATGGCGATCGCACTATCAAATGTATACATATATCACCCACGAACTCCCCCAATTAATTGCAGATTCATTCCCGGTTTTAAAATCTGACAAGGGTGAACCCATTCAAAGTATTTGCGGGCATTCTATGGGCGGTCATGGTGCATTAGTTTGTGCCTTACGATCGCCAAATCAATATCGCAGTGTTTCCTCCTTTGCACCCATTGGTTCGCCTAGTCAATGTGCTTGGGGTGAAAAAGCCTTTAGTGGATATTTGGGAGACGATCGTAATCTTTGGTCAAACTACGACGCAACTGAATTGGTCCGCCATACAACTCATCCGAACCCAATTCTGATTGATCAAGGCATGAAAGACCGATTTCTCGATACTCAATTAAAACCTGCATTTTTTGAAGCCGCCTGCCAAGCATCAGGCCAACAACTCGTTCTTCGTCGCCAACTCAACTACGATCATAGCTACTATTTTATTGCCAGCTTTATTGAAGATCATTTAAACCATCATCACCGCTTTTTGGGCTAATGTTTTTGATCTAATCCAAATTCTAAATTCACTATTCTAAATTCACCGCACCGGACCCAAAAACTGCCCCTCTCTCCATCGGCCTTCCAACTTTGTCCCATTGCTATAGGTATAGGTTCCCAAACCATCAAACTGTCCATTGTTTAAATTTCCCTCATACCGATCGCCATTGCCCAGTGCACATTGAGCCATTCCAAACAATCGCCCAAACTGAAAACTTCCCGTACATTTGACACCATTGGCATAACTCAGAGTCCCCAATCCCGTCGGTTCATTTTTCAAAAAATTCCCTTCATATCGATTGCCACTCGGAAATAAACAAATCCCAACCCCCACGATCGCATCATTCTTAAACGTCCCCTCACAGCGTGTCCCATTAGCATAGGAAAATACCCCACGCCCTTGACGGACATCATTCTCAAACCCGCCCTCGTATCGATTGCCGCTGCTGTACTTACAGACGGCATTCCCTGTCAGTGCATTTTTGTTAAATACACCTTCACAGCGCGTCCCATCTTTATAAATCACAACCCCGCGCCCTTGCCGCATCCCGCCCATCAGCTCGCCTTCATAGCGCAGTCCACTGGGAAATTTACAGGTTTGTTTGCCTTGCAGCATCCCATTCTTAACCGCGCCGTCACAATATCCTGCCGCTAATGCTGAGTCTGAATAGAATCCCATTAAGGCGAATCCGATTAAGGCAAATCCCGTTAGGGATCCCATAGGGACGGCGATCGTTGCTAAAAGATTAAGTTTGTAGTGACGCATAAACCTTAAGACGTAGTATTGGCATCCTTACAGGGCATCCGTAACGTACCCCAAATCTAATCAACGTAACGACAAAAAAAGAAACCCCGTGAGCTTATCGATCAAATCTTACTAGAAAAATAAACTTCTGGAGAATACTGAGCAACAAGTGCATAAAACCGAACACACAGAGGCTAGAGTTTCATAGGACTGCTCTAGATAAAACTACGTTCCGCATAATTTGAATTTTTGCAATTTATTCTTGCAATTTATTTTTGTAATGCGTGGCTCTTTAATAGTTCAACGCCTTGGTCGATCGTTTACACCTGCTATTTTTGTGATTATGTTTCCGTTCTTGCTAACTCTTGCCCAAACTCGCATACAGTCGCCCTTGCCAAATGTCGCGCCAACGCCTTTGCCAAGTGTAGCGCCGACTTCACCACCGACGATCGCACCGATCGGCAGTCCCATTCCCACAAGACTGCCTGTCCTCTATCGTCTGCCGCTTCAGGAAACCCTACCGCCCCAGGAAAGCCTCCCACCGCAACGGGAAGTGCTGAGTGTCCAAGAAGTGCGATCGCTCTCTGGGCAACTGGACGAAATCCCGGTTTTCAACAGCAACAGTCCCGAAATGGTGATGGATGAAGGCATTCTGCTTTCGACCTTTTCTAATGTTGGAGTTGCCTTTCCTACAGCCCATTTGAACTACGGGTTCAAGGGACGCTTCGACATATTTTCCCATCACATCAGCAAAGCTGCCCACGTCGGACAAATCAAATCCCTCTTCCAAGGTATCCTGCTTCAAAACCCAAGCACAGAAAGCGTCACCGTCACCGTGCTACAAGGTGCTAGCTATCTAACACGGCCCGATGCGTTGTTTGTCAATCTCAGCGACTCCATTGAAGATCCGATCGGCACTGTTTACTCCGGTCCCGGTAGCCGAGTAAGCAATGACCTGTTACGCGGTCGTCGGCAAGGCTGGCTTCCCGTCATCATGACCTTGGCTCCTGGTGAAAGCCGAATGCTGCTAAATCTGCCTATTCCCGCCGGACTCGTCGTTCCTACTAGCAATGGCCGATCGACCCTCATTCGTCTAACTAGCAGCGGTACTGTTTATCTGGCCTCCATGGCTATGTATGCCCCGCGCGATGCGGGTGGCAACGAACGGATTCCGGTTCTGGAAGATTGGCAACGGTTTTTGCTGACCTCCAATCTGGCTGGCCCTCGCGATCAAGCCCCCACCGCGTTGAAGAACAAGCAAGGGAACGATCGGATGGTTTACGGTCGCGTTGCCGGAGTTGCCAAAGGATCCCAATGGAGTACGACTCTTGCTGACCAAGGCGATGGGTTGAAAATTCCGCAGCGGGGGCAAGCCTTTTCCTACGCCATCAGCACATTACCGCGAGGCACATTTGGTACAGGTCAAGTGCAGAGTGCGTCTATGCTTGTGAGATACCCAGATACGGCCTATCTGGCTAATGGGAACTACGGCATCCAGTACAACCTAACGCTTCCCTTACACAACACAACCAACCAACCTCAACGCATCACCGTCAGTCTTCAAACGCCGCTTAAACAGGACATTAGCCGAGATCAAGTGCTGTTCATGAATCCGCCGGAGCCGAAGATATTCTTCCGGGGAACCCTGCGATTGCGCTACACCGATGACAACAACGCGCCTCAAAATAAATTTTTTCACATTATCCAGCGACGCGGACAGCAAGGAGATGCCCTAGCAACCTTGACCCTAAAACCCGGTGAACTCCGCCCCCTGGAGGTAAATCTGCTCTACCCAGCCGATGCAACTCCGCCCCAGTTACTGACGGTAAAAACGCTAGAGTGAGCAACAATCCCGGTAAACTTGAGCTATATTCGCTTACTAATTTGCGGTCCCTATGATAGACACGAACGCCCCTTCAACCTCAATGCAGCAGCTTCCATCTTCGTTAGAGGATGCGATCGTTCAGGCTCAAGCTGCAACCAAATCGGCGCTGGGGGCGGGCTATACTAAGTTGTCAGTAGAGATATTCTTCCCTGAACTTAAGATTATGCCGATCGCCCAACAGTTTTGTGAGGCATTTACCGAATGGGGCGACGGGGTAAAACTATTTTTCACTGATGCAGGCACGGCGGCTTGGGCGAAAAAAAATTGGCCAGATTCACAGTTTCAGTTTCGTAGCATTGATGTGGCCGGGTCTAGGCAAACCACAGCGGCTATTGAGCATGTTTCAACAGACGACAAACTCTATATTATCGTGTCGCCAACGGCGGTTGAAGTGGGAGCCGTTGAACAGCTCTGCAATCAGGCGGGGGATGTTCCGGTAATTTTGCTGGTGCCTCGTTTAGAAGACGTGAGCATTGTGGGTATTGGCTATGCGGGACGAGCTTTACGTGAACGCTTCCTCAGCACGATTGAACCCTGTTATTTTCTGCGTCCGATCGAAGATCAAACCGCCCTAACCCGATTTTATCCAACGCCTTGGCAAGTATGGCTTGAAAAAGATGGAACCTGGCAAGTAATTGCGGAGGAGTTACTAAAGCCTGATTCAGAGAAAATTGATAATCTTGTAGCCGCGTCTTTGGGTACGGGCCAAAAGAAACGATCGGTTTTTGCAGAATTGCAGTCTTTCTTAAGCGCACTAGGCCGATAAGATGCAAAAAAGTTGTTTTTTATGAAGTTCTTGTAGGGCGATGTTCATCTTCTAGATTTTATAGGGATGGATAAGAGAACTTCCAGATGTTCCCTGTTGATTAGTGTGTATAAAAGAGCGATCGCAATGACTCAACCTGCAAATCGGCGAATTGTTATTGGAGACGTACATGGTCATTACGATGGCCTAATGCTTCTCATGGAAACCATCGCCCCATCCCAAGGAGATGAGGTGTACTTTTTGGGCGACCTCATCGATCGAGGTCCAAAAAGTGCTCAGGTGGTCGAATTCGTCCGATCGCATCAGTATCCCTGTGTCATGGGCAATCACGAAAAAATGCTGCTCGAATCCTTTCCAAATGGCCAAGTCTTTGGGCCAGCGCTTCAGGCATGGCTCCAGAGCGGCGGACGAGCTACGATGGCCAGCTACGAGACGGTCGAATCGTTGCTCGAGCATCTAGACTGGATTCGCACATTACCAAACTATTTAGACCTAGGTGATTTGTGGTTGGTTCATGCGGGTGTTAATCCCAACTTACCCATTGATCAACAGACATCCCAGCAATTTTGTTGGATACGGGACGAGTTTCATAGTAGTTCTAAGCCCTTTTTTGCCGATAAGCTCATCATCACGGGACATACCATTACGTTTACCTTTTCTGGGGTCATGCCGGGAAATGTTGTCGGCGGCAACGGTTGGCTAGACATTGACACGGGCGCTTACCATCCTCGTAGCGGCTGGCTGACGGCTTTAGATACAACCCATCAGCAGATCTATCAGGTCAATGTTCAACAACAGCAAGTCCGCATTGTTCCGTTGACTGAGTTATTAGTGCAAATTCAGCCCGATAAGGTAATGCGTAAGCCTGTGCTGTTGCTTTAGAGTTGCCTAACTATACTGAAGTAACATGTGGTGAACCGTTGATGCTCATTCCCTCTATATTGAAGATTCAAAATGGCGCTTCTTGATGCAACACAGAATTATACGTTTAGTCGCTACTTTGAGATGAACCTTGAGGCTGGAGAACTGGCCGCAGAGTTCGGCTATAGCTTGGTGCGGAAAAATTTGCAGTTACCCAAGTTTCAGGGGACGCTCGATCGGATTCAGGAGTTGAGCGATCGTTTAGAAGAAGTGCTTCCCTATGTGCCCTTGACGAGTGAATTGGCCCGACGGGAGATTATTATTGCGCGGGTCATGAGTGAGCTGATTCACTATACCCAGGCAGAACTAAGGATTGAATACCCCATTAAGGTTTCTAACTGGCTCCAGGGCAGTCTTGACTACCTACTCCGGCTGCAACAACCCAGTACCCAATTTGTGGTAATTGAGGCAAAGTACGAGGACTTAACCCGAGGATTTACCCAGCTTGTGGCGGAGCTGGCGGCGATCGATCAATGGGAAAAAACACCCGATCGATCGATTCAATCCCATCTAATTGGGGCTGTGACGACGGGAACCAGTTGGCAATTCGGAAGGCTCGATCGTTCTACCAAAATCTTCGAGCAAAGCATCAATAGCTATCGTGTTCCTGAAGATATTGATGCCGTTATGCGGATTTTAGTAGCAGCTCTCAAGCCTTGAGAAGAATCGCACTATTTATGCGTAATGTTTATGCTCATGACTCATGACTATCTCGCATCCGAGCGGACACTTGTCTTTCCGGATCCACTCCCTCAAAAGTTGGTGGCAACCAAACTCGCACCACCATCAATCCGGCCATCGAAATCAAAAAAGCACAGGCTGCCAACATCTGGTGCCATTCCACTTCCAATACGCCTTGAACAATGACTTCTCTTAAGACTGAAACGATCGCAACCTCTACTGAAACCCCGATCGAAACCCGCTGCTCCTGAAGATAAATAATCAATAGCCGAAATAACTCCATCAAAATCAGAATGAATAAAATATCCGCTGTAATCTCATGAAACTGTAACGTCGAAAGCAACGAGGTGAAAATCTCCCGCAACTGCAACACCATCACCCCAAACAACCCCACACACAACGAGATTGCAATTAAATCTTGAATAGTCTCCAGAGCTTTAACAATAAGGAAGTGACGACCTTTTTGATTTGAGGTTGTCAGGGATTTAGAATCGATCGGAAGCTCAGATTGAATCGATACGATCGGTTTAACATTCATCAAATTCTGCATAACAGTTGCGCTCCAGAGTGATGACACAATTCATTTAAAGTTCATTCAAGATAAGCTCTGAATCAAAACTTGGTGTTACTCACTATAGTCAGTTTTTTCTTATTAACCAACAGCCTAACCATAGGATTAGCTAATGATTGCTATAGCTATTGGAACAGCATCAAGATTTCTATATAGCGTATTGGTCCATTCAGCATTAACTTAGTTTGAAGAAGCAATAGCCTGATTTTAGTAGTTTATCTCGGTATTTTTTGATTGAGCAATAATCCCGTGCTTAGGTGCAAAAATCATTGCAAGGACAAATAAGATAGTCTGTAATACAACAATGCAGCCACCTGTCGAACCATCAATGTGATAGCTAATGTAGGTGCCCATCACACTTGAAAAAACACCCAAAGCCATGGCAATTAATGTCATGTGATCAAAGCGATCGCTCAATAAATAAGCCGTTGCACCCGGAGTGACTAACATCGCAACCACCAAAATAATACCGACTGTCTGAAGCCCTGCAACGGCGGTGAGTGATAGTAATGATAGTAATGTGTAGTACAGAAAAGTTGTATTGAGACCGATCGATCGGGCATGAGTCGAATCAAAACAAAACAAAATTAAATCTTTGCGGAGAATTGCAAGGGTAACAAGGGTAATCACACTAATAATTATGGTCTGAACAATATCAGAATCAGAAATTCCTAAGACATTACCAAATAAAATATGCGTTAAATCAATGGTGCTTCTAATTTTAGAGACTAGAACTAACCCCAACGCAAAAAAACCTGTGAATACTAAACCAATTACGGTATCTTCTTTAATTCGAGTTTTGGCTTTAATAAATCCGATCGCAATCACTGAACCCACACCAAATACAAAGGCACCGATCGCCAATGGAATATTCATCACATAAGCAATCACAACTCCCGGTAACACGGCATGGGAAACAGCATCGCCCATGAGTGCCCATCCTTTCAATGTCATATAACAGGACAGTGCCGAGCAAACTAAGCCCACTAATGCGCTAACCAAAATGGCTTTTACCATAAATTCATGCTGCATTGGAGCAACAAACCACTGAATGAATCCCTGAATAAATCCCTGAATGAACCACTGAATAAAATCCATGATAGACATGCCTAGCTTAGTTATACGTAACTTAATGCGGATGACAAGAATTGGTTTTTGCTCCAGAAAAGTCTCCCACTGAACCGCCAAAGGTTCGAGAAAGGTTTTCTTCAGTGAAGACTTCAGAAGTATTGCCGTAGGCCAAAATTGTTCGATTAATTAAAACGACTTGATCACAAAATGTCGTGATCGAGGCGAGATCATGGGTCGAGATTAAAATGGTATATCCCGCTTGACGCAGTTCCATCAGCATATCAATCATTAATTTTTCAGTTTTAATATCAACACCTGCAAAGGGTTCATCTAATAATAAAACAGTTCCTTGTTGAGCTAATGCCCGCGCAAAGAATGCTCGCTTCTTTTGGCCTCCAGATAGTTCACCGATTTGTTTAAAGCGCATGTCCCAAAGCCCCACTCGTTCAAGGCTTTCTTGCACTACATTCTTATCGATCGATCGGGGAATTCGTAATAGATTCATATAGCCATAGCGACCCATCATCACAACATCGTAGACATTCACTGGAAAGTTCCAGTCTACTTCTTCAGATTGTGGAACATAGGCCACAAGGTTGCGTTTTTGAACTTGACGAATGGGTAAACCCTGAATTGAGACGTTTCCTCGGACAGGTTTCACAAATCCCATAATTGCTTTAAATAGCGTCGATTTTCCCGCGCCATTCATTCCCACTAATCCACATATAACACCTTCTTCAAGCTTAATAGAGGCACTATGCAAAGCAACTTTACCGTGGTAAGCAACAGTTACGTTTTCAATGTTGATACTGATGTTTCTCATGATCCTTGACTCTCCTTTAGTTACTTTTTAGGCCATTAGTTAGGGTATTTACATTGTATTCCAAGAGCTTCAGGTAGGTGGAAGCAGGACCATCGGCAGGAGACAGGGAATCTACATAAAATACCCCCGCAAATTTCGCCCCTGTTTCTTTTGCGACTTGCCGTTGAGCTTTATCGCTCACGGTACTTTCGCAGAATACTGCTGGAATTTTGTTCTCTTTTACAGTATTAATTACCTTTTCAACTTGCTTTGGGGTGGCTAGTTGTTCAGCATTGACGGGCCAAATGTAGACTTCCTTGAGTCCGTAGTCACGGGTGATGTATGAAAATGCACCTTCACAGCTCACCATATAGCGTTTTTCTGGAGGGATGGTAGCGATCGCAGTTTTGAGTTTAATATCGATCGCTTTGATTTGATCACTATAAGTTGCCGCATTTTTGTTATAAGTTGCGGCATTGGGTGAGTCAATATTAACTAACGCTTTACGAATATTTTCAACATAGATCAGGGCATTCTGCGGCGACATCCATGCGTGGGGATTCGGTTTGCCTTTGTATGAATTTTCTGAAATGTCAATGGGTTGAACACCGTCACTCAACGTCAAATGGGGCACTTTCGGGAAACTATTATAAAAACGATCGGCCCAGCGTTCTAAATTTAAGCCATTATCCAAAATCAAATCAGCCCCTTGGCCCCGCGCCAGATCACTCGGGGTTGGTTCATAACCGTGGATTTCAGAACCCGGTTTGGTGATGGATTCGACGATCGCTTTATCTCCCGCCACATTTTGAGCCATATCGGCTAACACCGTAAATGTGGTGAGAATGACTTTTTTACCCGATCGGGCAGATGTTGCACCCGTGGGGTTTGTCGTCGTATTGGTGTCAGGTTTGGTTGTGGTTGGTTGAGAGGTGCAACCGTTTAACCAAGTTCCAACTAAAAGACCTAGAACGCGTATCTGAAGACGTTTTGAAGCGTTATTTTGCTTGAGATAGCCTAAATTACTCACCTCAAAACCTCTCATTATCGTTTCATATTTCACATAATTTATCATAAACTCATGAGAAATGAAAGGATTATGAAAACGATCGCCATGCGGATGGCTTGATTTTTATTCTTCGAGGATTGAGGTTGGTTGTAGGATGGAGCAATTAGGATTCGTTGCATTGAGTGCGAGCCTTAATAATTTCGGTAATTTGTTTTGTAATGTAGACAAATGATTATGAAGCTTCAGAATGTTTGGCCGGGACTGGGGAAGGCGCTGGCCGGAACCTTATTATTGTTTTGCTGTATGATGCTGACGGGATGCGTGGACTATCAGCTCGGCGTAAATCTCGATAGCCCGCACCAAGGCAGCATTACCCAAACCATTCATATTGCTAATGAGTCCAACCCCACGGCTCACGCATTACTCAAACAGATTCAGCAGCAGACCCGATCGGTGCAGGGACGCTATCAAGTGGTGTCAAAGCAAGATGTATCCGTCACCATTCCGTTCCATACGGTGAAGGAGCTTGAATCAAAATTTAATCGTTTTTTTGCCGTTGAAGATTGGGATACAGCAGGTTCGGATACGGTGTTGCCGAAAATTATTTCAAATCTTAATGTGACCCAAGGTAATGCGTTATTGTTTGAACGCGATCGGCTTGCGTTTGATATTGATCTGAGTGCGCTGGGGATAAATGGGACGGAAGGATTTGTGGATCCGAGTCAACTTTTTAATTTAGGATTGACAGTGAATGGGGCGGTATGGGAATTGAAGGCGGGACAGAAAAATCACATTGAAACAGCGCTTTGGATGCCAATGCCTTTGGGGTTTGGTGGGTTGGCTATTGTGGCTATTGTGGGGGCTGGAATAGTGGTTCGGAATCGATCGGTAGCCAATTAGGAGAGATGTGTAATGACTCGATCGACCCGTGATTTGAAGCGATTACTTTATTTTGGATTATTGTTTCCGCTAGTTGCGCTGAATGTTTGGATGTTTGGGATAGTGCTGACTTATTTTCAGCAATTGGTGACATTGTTGATTGTGTCGGCTATTTTGGCATTTTTGTTAGATTATCTGGTGCGTGCGTTTGAGCGAATGCAGATTCCTCGGGCGATCGGCATCATCATTGTATTACTGGCGACGGTGACATCTTTGGTTGTGGTTGGAGTTACGGTGATTCCAATTTTGATTGATCAGAGTGCGCAACTTTTTAAGAATCTTCCCAATTGGTTGGAGGTCGGAAAATCCCACGGAATGGCGCTGGAAAGCTGGGTTAAGCTTCGTAATTTACCAATTGATTTGCAGGGATTTAGTGGGCGGTTGAGTGGACAAATTGAAAGCCAGAGCCAAGAGTTGGCAAAGCAGGCATTGGGGTTTGCGATCGGCACATTATCGAGCTTTGTGGATTCGATGTTGGTGATTGTGATGGCATTTTATATGTTGTTGTATGGTGGTCAACTTTGGAATGGTTTAATTGCGGTGTTGCCCGATCCATTTGGTAAAGCATTTAGTGTTGCATTGCGGCTTAATTTTCACAATTTCTTCTTGAGTCAGTTTGTGTTGGCTTCGTTTATGACAGTGACATTGATTCCTGTATTTTTGATTTTGAAAGTGCCCTTTGCATTGTTATTTGCATTGTTAATTGGTATTGCAGAATTAATTCCATTTATTGGAGCGGCGTTGGGAATTGGATTGGTGACAGGATTGGTATTATTGCAAGATTTTTGGTTGTCGGTGTGGGTTGGGGTGGCGGCAACTGTACTTCAACAAATTCGAGATAATGTGATTGCGCCGAAACTTATGGGCGACTTTACGGGATTGAATCCTATCTGGATCTTTGTGTCGTTACTGTTGGGATTAAAGATTGCGGGATTGTTGGGTGTGTTTATTGCGGTGCCGATCGCAGGGACAGTCAAAGCAACGATCGATGCGTTGAGTCAACAACAAGCCATGGCGAGACAGGAGGATGCAGTTGGGGTTTTGGATGAGGGATAAATTCACTATTTTACCCAAATCATTATTTCATCCAAATATAGCTGGGGATGAGATAGTAAGGAATGAGAATTTAATAAGATCGACTCCTACTTGATGATTTAAATATTCCAAATCCACTCGTTGGGTTTAGGACACGGCAGGCCATATCCCTACAGATCCGGGTTACAGAGATCGTAGGGGCATGGTTCGCCGTGCCAAAAACCTCACGCAATAATTTCATGCATTTCTCTACATTATTAAATCCTCGTTCCTAACTATGTTTTATGGAATGGTTTGAATCATTTCACGTACAAAGTCGTCGGAGAGAATTTCTCCTTTCTGATAGCGCAGTTTGATTTGGCTGAGTTTTTGCAACCTTGCCGCCGCATCACTTGCCACTGGCGGAGTTCCTGTACCTGGAGTTCCTGTACCTGTTAGCTTGCGAGCTTCGTCTTTGAGTTGGCGGGCAATAGCGGTGGTGACGATTCCAGTAATTGGCAGGCGGCGGACGCGTTGGTATTCTTTGACGAGGCGGAAAGTTTGATTGCCGTAGTAACCACTAATGCGAAACTTTTTGTCGGCGGGAACGGAGCTAGAGCCGTCCATTTCACCTAGAATACTTTTGTTGGTTTGAGAATTAGCGAGTAATACAATTTTGAGATTGTTTTGTACATCTCGCACTTGATCATCAATTTTATTATATATATC
>JAJAYH010000300.1 GCA_026786325.1 Alkalinema sp. CAN_BIN05
CCTTCTTAATCAATATTACGTTTTTTGATTTTTAATCACTTCACGGGCGATCGCATACCAAACCTGACCTAATTGACGAGGATTTAATGGCTGACCTTTAAGAGCGGGAAACTTCTCAAAAAATTGTTGATCGGTTTGACTTTCAATTTGTTTTGAAAAATTTGGTTTTGGTGGCGAGTTTTTGGCCGAGAGCCATGAATCAAAGTCCGATCGACGATAATTCCCCAAGCCTTGCCTCACATCTGGAGTCATAGGTTCGAGAACTTTAAGTAAATTGCTACTAGTCTCTTTCCAACGAGAATCATCAATGGCGATCGATTCATTTTTCAACAATTCTGATGTTGTTCCCACAAACCAAGCTTCGGAAAGTTGCAACGATCGTAATTGGGTTTGAAGTTCAGGTGGGAGTTGAGGAGATGGGGGAGCGGTTGTGAGTGGGAAGCTGGCGGCAGAGCCTGATGGGATAGAATCCGGGACAGCGTTCGGGCCAGAATTCGGGGCGGCATTCTGAGATTGCGATTGCGTTTGGGCCGGTAATAATCGATATGCTAATCGATATGCGAACACCGTTGATAACCCAAATATCACAAGCCCCATTCCCCATAAAATTGGATCTTGTCTAAAGGATGGCATGGATGATTTTCGATCGGAGGGTGACGATCGGCGACGGCGCGATGATTTTGGTCGTTGCGATCGAATTGATTGTTCTAGGCGTTGTGGTTGTTTTGATAGCTTTGAAGACTTTGACCCGTTGGATGCCGAGCGAGATGGCAAGCCTATTATCGAAGTGGGGATTGATGAGGAAAAATGAGCCGCTATGGCAGGAGCCTTGATGGATTTTAATCGTGTGTTTTTAGTTTTTTCAGAGAGTTCCGACTGCGGTGGTGTTTCTAAAAGCGGTCTGAGGCGTTGAGCCAGTTGAAGACTCAACCCATTCCAGCTCGGGTCGCCCAACAATATCAAAACCGTTTCTGCCAAATTGACCCAATCAGCCTGAATCGGACAATCGTGAACCGATCGAACATAGTCCAACGGATGAATCGATAGCGCCTGAGCCATTTGCAATACTGATCGTAAATTCCCAAATTGCATCAATCCGGGCTTTTGAGCCGCCATTTGCCACACAATCGAATCAGGCGAAAGATTTCCGTGGGACAATCCTTGGTGATGCAATGCGGTCAACAATGGCTCTAACGCATCCAACAATTCCCAGGCTTCAGGCTCAGAAAGTACGGCATCTCCCTCGCCCGACAATGCCCGATCTTCTAAGACTTGTGCGTAGGAAAAATGGTCCCCATAGCGCTGCGAAATCCAAACCCGATCGTTGTCTAACAACACGTCTCCATAGTCGGGAAGGTCGGTTTGGAATTGAGAATTGAGAATTGAAGAATGGTGAAAACCTTGTTGGAGTTGGGTGAGTTCGGTGGTGAGTTTGCGCTTGAGGAGTAATGGGTGAGCTACGACATTCGGTAGGATGTGTTCTTCGAGAAAACAGGTGGGCGGAGCCGTGGTTGCGAGCGTCGATCGGGATGGTTGACGATCGACCACTGAATATAGCCAACCAAACTCTAAGGGACGCACTACCCTCAAGACATGGTAGCGATCCTGAATCACGGTTCCGGGCACGTTCGGTACAGTCATTTCAATACAATGATAAGTATATTAGTACTAGTATAACAGTTGATTTGCATTTTTTAAAGTTAAGAACGATCGGCCATCCATATGGCTAAGAATGACAACCTAATATCTAGCGAGATGCCTAAAATAAGTTCGCGTCAAAGAAAAACGATCGTTGCATAACTGAAGCCTATCCGAAAAACAGGGGTTCAGATTTCGCCTCGTCAAGAAGTCGTCTTGGGGCTAGGATTTAGACAGAACTAATACTATTATTCAAACTAGATCTCAAACTAAATCTAAAAAAAAGTCGTGCATTCTTTAAAATTCTATGTAATATCACTTATGGGATGATCTTTTTATTTTATACGTCAACTCAGACAATTGTGTTTGAGCTTTAAAATTTCAGAAGCAAAAAGAGGAAAGGTTCAGGTTTTTTATCGTGAATTGACGGTTTTGAATAAAAACATTTATCCATTTTTGAATCCGTTGTGTACTATTCAGTAGCGTTGTCTCGATTCTGTCGAAAAAGTTAGCTCTGAAGTGGAGAAAATTCTCCGACTTAGTGATAGCCGATGTCCGCTTGTTTTGCTGGGTTTAACCTAATTCATCTTGGATTATCAGTGCTGTGGTTAGTTTAAAAGGTTTACTTTCAAAAGGATCTAAGGGGGTTGGCATTGAGCTGTCCCCCGATCGGATTAACATCGCCCAACTTAGCTCGAAGGGTGGAAAAAAACGGCTTGTTAAGTATGCAACCGTTCCTGTTCCTGAAGGCGTTTTCCAAGAAGGGAAGATTGTTGATCAATCTGCGATGGCGGAGCTGATTCAAACTGCACTTGCTGAGAATAAAATCAAGGCAAAACAAGCAGCGACGGCAATTCACGGCGGTCGAGATACGGTTACTCGGATTATTCCAGTTCCATCAGAGTTGGACGATCGGGAACTTCGTGACATGGTTTTAAACCAAGAAGCGGGTCTCTATTTGCCCTTCCCACGGGAAGAAGCGGATGTAGATTATCAGAAACTCGGGTTATTTGTTGACGAAGATGGCATTGAAAAAGTGCAAGTTCTTCTCGTCGCAACTCGTCGTGAGGTGACTGATTCTTATCTCCAAACCTTCCAGCGGGCGGGCTTGGCGTTAGATGTTTTGGAAATTAGTAGTTTTGCCCTGATTCGGACGATTCGCGAACAGCTTTTGCAGTTTGGATCTCAAGAGGCAGTGGTCATTGTGGATATTGAATTTGAGAGTACGGAAATCTCCATTACGGTAGACGGCATACCTCAATTCTCTCGGACTGTACCGATCGGCACATTCCAGGTTCAAAGCGCACTATCGAGAGCCATGAATCTTCCAGCATCGCGCAGCATTGATTTGTTGCAGGGCATGACAATTCCGCTAAATGTGGATGCGTCCGGTCGGCCCACCGGTGGAAATCCTGGAACTGCTGCTATGTTGCGGATTTTGGGAGAGCTGTCAGATGAACTGCGACGATCGATCGATTTCTACACCAACCAAGGTGAAAATCTCGAAGTTGCGCAGTTATTACTAGCCGGTCCAGGGGCCGTTATTGGTCAAATTGATGAGTTCTTTACCCAACGATTGAGCTTACCTTGTAGCCTCATTGACCCGGTAGAAGCTCTCTCATTAGAGACGACGGCAGACCTTCCCGCAAGCCTCCGACCGGGGCTGGGCGTGGTTTTAGGGTTAGGTTTACGGGAGGCATAATGTTTAATCTTGATATTAATTTTCTGAACGATCGTCCTGACCTAAAACCCGGTGCGACATCTTCGCGGGGTGGGGTAGTACGGCGACCGAGTGGTGGTACTGAAAGTCCGGTTCCGCTCTATGCCGGAATTCTGACGGCCCTGACTCTGCTTGGATTGACGGGCGGGGCGCTGGGGTATTACAACTGGCAAAAAGGCGAGTTGACGACAAGGGAAGCCGAACTAGACTCTAAGCTTGGGGCGATCGCCTCTAAGCAAAAAGAGCTAGATGTGGCGAAGAAAAAGGTGACGGATGCAGAAGCTGAAATCAAAGCCCTCGCGACCGTATTTAACCAAATTAAGCCTTGGTCCGCGATGTCGCAAGACTTACGTGAACGGCTTCCCCCAGGGGTTCAAATCGCCTCTATTGTTCAGGCTCCGATCGCGGCTGGCGCGGCTGTTGCGGGGACAAACCCTATTTACTCACCGGATATCACCATTAAGGGTGAGGCCAATGATTTTGATCAGGTGAATGATTTGTTAGTCATTTTGAAGAAGTCAAACTTCCTTAGGCCAGATAGTATCAAAATCATCGAAACTGCGCGTTTGGAGTCCAAACCTTTGCCTGCAATTTCGCTGCCGAAAGCAGTTGAGCTACCTGTGAAGCCGGGACAAGAAAAGCCAAAAGATACAAATAATCAGGCCATCAAATTACCTGGACGGGTTACGTTCACGGTGCAAAGTAAGATGTCGGAAGCTCCCACATCAGAACTGTTGCGTGAACTCGATCGTAAAGGCGCAGTGGGCCTCGTCACCCGCGTTGAAGCCCTCAAGAGTAAGGGAGTAAAACCATGAGCATGAGTGGAGATTTCATTCCGCCTGATGCGGATTTTGATAATGGACCGAATTACCCTAGTGTTTTTGGCATTACTTTTACGCCCATTATTAGCGGAATTTGCTTGGGGGTATTAGGGGTTGGGTTGGCGGCCTTTGGTTGGATGACCTTTGTTGAACCATTGCGCTTGGAAACTGAAGCCTTGGATGCCAAGGTGAAGCAAAAAGAAACCCAACTCGGTAATTCACAGAAGATTGAGGGGGATTTGAAAAAGGCGAAAGTTCGTTTGGTTGAGGTTGAACAACAGCGAAAGCAGGTGTTGTCGTTGTTTGCTCAACAGAAAAACATGGATACGCTTCTTTTGGATCTCAACCAATTGATCAAGCGTAATAATAGCGGCATCATGGATGCAAAACGTGCGAAATTAGCGAGCTGCCCCGATTGGGTCAAGGAGCAATTCACCACAATTCCAGACGGACAGCGGTTTGAAGAGGCGATCGGGCCATTGATTGCGGATGCAAAGTTGCGCAGTTATAAACCACTGACAGCAGTAGCAGCAGCAGGGACGGCGACGACTGTACCGAATGTGGTGACAGATGGCTCGTTGGGACTAGAACTCAACAATAAATTGAAGCGGGATACCGTTGATGTTTCGTTTGAGGGGAACTTCAATCAAACTCAACAAATTTTCCGTACTATTGAGCGTTTGCAGCCGTTGTTGCTATTGCGCGATATGAATATTGGGGTGGAGCGTCAAGGTGGAGCGCCGATTTTGTATGAAATCAATTCAAATTCACCTGTTCCAGAAGCGTTACGGAACTGTCAGCCGGATACCGTTTTGAAAACGTCTTTCAAGATGGATGCTTTGATTCCTGTTAGCCCGGAAGAAGCAAAATTGCTAGTTCCAATTCCGACAGTGAGTCCAAGTCCGGGTGCAAGCCCAAGTCCGTCTACGCCACCTAAGAAATAAGGTTCGCGTTCATTCATCTATGATCTGAGTTTTTTGAGTTTTTTGATTTCTTAGGAGCGTCCCCGTGAAAGATTTTTTTAGCATGAGCGGAACATTTGCGGCAACAACAATGTTGGTTGCAACGGTTCTTCCAGCGATCGCCGCTGACATTACACAAGTCACGAATGTTCAATTGAATCCTGCCGAAAACGGTATGAATATTGTGCTTCAAACAAAGGCAGGCAGCAAACCGCCTCAAATATTCAATACTAATCGCGGGAATACTTGGAATGCCTATGTATTCAATACAAAATTGGCAAACAATCAACCTTACCGTCAAAATAATCCTGCTCCTGGCATTGCCTCGATCGCGGTGATTCCGGCGGGTAAGGACGGGGTTCAAGTGACGGTTGTGGGTGATGGTACAACGGCTCCAATTGGTCAATTGGTTAGTAAGAATGGCGATGGCGTTGTGTTGAATGTCGTGGGTAAAGCGGGTGCAGCAGGTCGTTTGGCTCAATCGACGAATATGCCGCCAACCGAAACAATTTACCAAGCGCCTCAAGCGATTCCTCAACCAATGCTAGGGACTCCTATTGTTCCGTTCATTCCTAGCCCGACGGCTCCCCGGACAGCACCCCAAGCGCCTACCAGCATCGCGCCTCCATTGATGCCCCGTGCTTCGGCTCCACC
>JAJAYH010000301.1 GCA_026786325.1 Alkalinema sp. CAN_BIN05
CGAAATTGGCCCGTGAGTTCTCGAACCGATTGGGTTTGTTTGGAATCCGCATTTTTAATGTTCTGCGCTACATCAAGAACTAAACCACGCCAAGAAATCGGTTTAAGTGTATTAATATCGCGAGTAACCAGGGCATAGCTGGTAATGACGAGATCGATTTTTCGGGTACGGGTCACAAAGTTCGGCCCTTGCGATCGGCCCGCCCCATGATGTAATAACACCGTCAAACTCGGCGCAAATTTCCGCACTTCCCGCTCCCAGTTTCCCATCACAGACGTTGGGCAAATCAATAAGGTCGGTCCCGTCAGCTCATTCTGCTCTTTTAAATGCAGCATCAAGGTCAAAAACTGCACCGTTTTCCCCAATCCCATGTCATCCGCAAGACAAGCCCCCAATCCCCAGCGTTCCAGAAAAGCCAGCCAGCCAGCACCCCGGCTTTGATACGGTCGCAATGTGCCATTCAATCCAGCGGGAGATTCAATTGGATCAGGTGTTTGATTGTTCTGTAGAGTTTGGAGTAATTCTTGCAAGACTCCTGAGGCTTCAAAGTCAACGACCGTCAGCTTTTCAATAATTTTTCCATCGCCCGAGCCAATTCTCAAAACATCTTCCAATGTCAGCGTCGGATTGACTTTGCGATTGTCAAAAAACGCCTGAGCCGCCCGAATATCCTGAGGCTTGAGTTCCACCCATTCGCCATTAATTTCAACGATCGGCATTTTCAGCGCCACCAGCCGTTCAAATTCAGCTTTACTAATGGTCTGCTTCCCGATCGCCAAATCCCATTTAAAATTCAACAGCCCTTGCAATCCAATTCGCGGTTGTTCGCCTTTCAGCTTGGGCAAATCGGCAGATAGTTTAAGCCCAAATCGCGTATTCTCTTGACGATCGCTCAAACCCGCTGGCAATACCACCCCAATGCCATGATCTTGCAACTTGAATCGCACCGATCGGATTAATTCATAGGCTTGATTAGCATCAAGAATAGACTGCATTGGCCGAGAGGTTCTGAGGCTAGATTCCAATGCAGGAAATAGTTTTGAGGCATTCCCCAAACCCGCCAAAAATGTCTCGTGGGGATCGTTCAGCCGCAGTCCCGACCACTCCAACCGAGATGCAGGAGACTTCCAAACCTGCGCCGCTGTCATCCAAATTCGCGAATCCGCCACCGCCTGCAACCCATACTCCAACTGCCATTCCCTAGCTCCATACTGCGGAGGATTCAACTTAACCGCCACACGAAACGCCCGACTCGCATCTTGCAATGGCGCATACCAAGCCTCAAGCTGTGGCGCTAAAGTTGCCGCGATCATACCCGAGACCTGAGTTTCGACTGGTTTTAGCCAAGGACCGAGGCTGGTGGTCGGCGTTATTACAGGCGCAACCGATCGCACTGCATGGTTAATCACGGTATCCAACATCGTCATCAAATAGATTTTTAGGTCTTGCGATCGTTGAAGGGGCAGCAATTCCTGAGATTCCAACCCATAAAAACGACAACTCGGGGGAAAGCTTTGGACAAAATGCTGAAGGTGGGACTGGTCTGTCGCACTATCGAGAAGAACGGTCCAGTAGGCGATCGATCTGCCTTCCCCTAGTACCTGGGGTAAATATTTCCCACGCACCATCAAGCTCATGCTCCACCGAACAATGTGAACCCAGTACAACAAACTGTCGCTCATCCAGGCCCATGAGGTGTCTTGACAATGTAGCGGTAAACGGGATAGCCAGTGATATGCCTCAGAAATGGAGAGGGAAATACCTTGAACGGACCAAGGTTGCAACACAATCGATTCAGCCTCTCGATCGGTCTGTTCAGAAATGATTGGCAATCCGTCAACCGTCGGCAATGAAATAGTGCAAATTTCACTCATAAACGCCGTCTGAGCCGATAGCGGACATAGGGTTTGCTGCTTCAACCAATTCCCTAAGCTCTCGCTGCTCATACTATAAGGATGCAGAGGATGCGCCAGAGGGGTGGCTGAATTCCCTGTAGATTCTTCTGCAATTACACCGCTACGCCACTCTTCGGCCCAGAGGAAAAATTTCGCATTAGATACGTCACTGTCTGGAGTGATGGCCAGCAGCCAATTTCCTTGAATAACAGTCATGAAACCTCTTCCCCCTCGCACAGATTCGCAGCCGTGAGTGTCCACTCAGGAATTTAGCTTAGCGCGGTAGGGACCGATCGTCTCCTTTCAGACTCATAAGCCAAGATAGCCATAGAGTCGAATTCTAATTCCCCTCTTTTTTCTAGTTCCCCCTTTTTAAGGGGGCTAGGGGGATCGGGTTTCAACCGCCCCAACCTTCCATTTTTCAAACACCCCATCAACCTTGATTCCCGAAGGTTAATGATTAATGTTAAATTAAGTTAACAAATGTTCTCAGGATTAAACGATTACTCGTTAGACGGTGGATCCATAGGATTTGCAAATCCAAAATGGGTTTACCCGATCGGGCAAAGTTTTTCTCTAAGCCGTTGCATCCAAACCTTAAGAGCGTATTGACTCTATGAAACCAACTCTGAAGACTGTTCTGCTGTGGGCATTACCTACTATTGTTGTCGGATTTTTTATCTGGCAGAGTTCGTTCATGCCCATGACCACGAACCCGGCAAATAATACCGCCCGCAATGCGGCCAGCACTCGGATGACCTACGGGCGGTTTCTGGAATATCTAGATGCTAAACGCGTCAAGAGCGTTGATCTGTACGATGGCGGACGGACGGCAATTGTTGAAGCGTTTGATCCTGAATTGGATAACCGGGTGCAACGGCTACGGGTTGATTTACCCGGTAGCTCACCAGACCTAATCGCTCGATTGCGCGATTCAAACATTGAATTAGATTCCCATCCCATGGGCAACGATGGCGCACTCTTGGGTATTTTGGGTAACTTGGTGTTCCCGATTATCTTGCTGTCGGGATTATTCTTCTTGTTCCGCCGATCGAACAACATGCCCGGTGGTCCTGGACAAGCGATGAACTTTGGCAAATCCAAGGCGCGCTTCCAAATGGACGCTAAAACAGGCGTGATGTTTGATGATGTTGCCGGGATTGAAGAAGCTAAAGAAGAGCTTCAAGAAGTTGTAACCTTCCTGAAAACGCCTGAGAAATTCAGCGCGATCGGTGCAAAAATTCCCAAGGGCGTGCTGCTTGTCGGGCCTCCTGGAACAGGTAAAACGCTTTTGGCGAAAGCGATCGCAGGAGAATCGGGCGTACCATTCTTCAGCATCTCTGGATCTGAATTCGTCGAAATGTTTGTCGGAGTCGGCGCATCTCGCGTTCGTGACTTGTTCAAAAAAGCCAAAGAAAACGCACCTTGCATCATCTTTATTGATGAAATTGATGCTGTCGGTCGTCAACGTGGCGCTGGAATTGGCGGCGGAAACGATGAACGTGAACAAACCCTTAACCAACTCCTAACGGAGATGGATGGCTTTGAAGGTAACTCCGGCATCATCATTGTTGCAGCAACCAACCGAGCGGATGTTTTGGATGCAGCCTTGCTTCGTCCCGGTCGTTTCGATCGTCAAGTGCAAGTCGATGTCCCCGACATCAAAGGTCGCTTGGAAGTCTTGCAGGTTCATGCCCGCAACAAAAAATTAGGGGATGATATTTCCCTCGACACCATTGCGCGTCGGACTCCTGGGTTCTCTGGTGCAGATCTTGCCAACCTTCTCAATGAAGCAGCAATTCTGACCGCCCGTCGTCGCAAAGATGCGATCACGATGGATGAAGTAGACGCAGCAGTCGATCGTGTCGTTGCTGGAATGGAAGGCACACCACTGACCGACAGCAAGAGCAAGCGCCTGATTGCCTATCATGAAATTGGTCATGCGATCGTCGGCACCTTAGTCAAGGACCATGATCCAGTCCAGAAAGTCACCTTGATTCCTCGTGGACAAGCTAAGGGCTTAACTTGGTTCATGCCGAATGAAGACTCTGGTCTTGTGTCCCGATCGCAGCTTATGGCCCGGATTGCCGGAGCTTTAGGCGGACGAGCGGCTGAACAAGTTGTCTTTGGTGACGCTGAAGTAACGACTGGAGCGGGTGGAGACTTGCAAATGGTTTCCGGCTTAGCTCGTCAAATGGTCACTCGCTATGGCATGTCGGACTTGGGTCCGGTGTCCTTGGGCAGCCAACAAGGCGAAGTATTCTTAGGCCGCGACTGGACCACCCGTTCAGAATGCTCCGAAGAAATCCAAGCCCGGATTGACGCGCAAGTGCGAATGCTTGCAGAACATGGCTACGAAGTCGCGCTGAAAATTGTTCGTGAAAACCGTGAAGTGATCGATCGTTTGGTCGATTTGCTGGTAGAACGCGAAACCATTGAAGGTGACGAACTTCGTCAAATTGTTGCAGAATACACAACTGTTCCAGAAAAAGCACAAGTTATGGCCCGCATCTAACC
>JAJAYH010000302.1 GCA_026786325.1 Alkalinema sp. CAN_BIN05
AATTCGCTCTTATGATCCCAGTAATAGGCGAGTGCTGAATGAATTTGGCTGAGGGAGATATGGGGATATTGGAAATGGAGTTCTTCGGGACTCCATCCATAGGTTAGGTGAGATGTGACCAATTCAACGACTTTCATGGTACTACCCGCGATGTAGGGGATACGATCGTCATCTAGGATAATGTATTTATATTCGGTGCTTTGAACAGCCATAGTTTCACAACCGTCATGGATTAATTCCAGTTTAGCGCAAGACTCAGAGCCTCGACTCTTCAATTCTAAATTCAACATTCTAAATTCTCTCACTTCCATTGACTGTACACATCCCCGCATCACCTACGAATTCTAGCGACGAATAATACAAGTGAACAAGCTATTCGTTGGAGTGTAATATTTCGGAAAGTTGCTAATTACTTCTGCTCAGAGCGGGGCGGGATCTGTTATTGCTTATGTCCATTCTATTATTAATACTGGAAAACGGTAAGGTTTACCAGCATTAGATTCAATTCTTATTGTGTTAAACCCACTCAAATCCTTGTTATCCGTGAGTTGAGCAATTACAATAGATGAATACAGCACCAATATCACTCATCAGCCTCATTCATTATCTATGCTCAATCTCATTGCTCTACTCGCGTCCGAACTTACCCTCAAACCCAGCCAGATTCAGGCTGCGCTCGATCTCTTTGCCGAAGGGGGAACGGTACCATTCATTGCCCGTTATCGGAAAGAACAGACCGAGGAAATGGATGAGATTCAATTGCGGACCTTGAGTGAGCGGTTTGCTTATTTAACTGAATTGCAGGATCGCAAAAAAGTGATTCTAGAATCAATAGAATCGCAAGGCAAACTGACTGACGAGCTTAAACGTAAAATTGAAGCCAGTTTACTTAAAACTGAAATTGAAGATTTCTATTTACCCTATAAGCCCAAACGTCGGACCAGAGCCACGATCGCCCGTGAAAAAGGACTCGATTTATTAGCCGAATGGATTAAAGCACTCAATCAACCCAATGCTGCCGCAGCCGATTTATCTGAAGAGGCATCGAAGTATATTGATATTGAAAAAGGTGTAAAAACTTATGGGGAGGCATTGGCTGGAGCTTCGGATATTTTGGCAGAAGAGATTGCCGATCGGGCAGATTTACGATCGTATTTGCGTGAATTCTTGCTCAAATCTGGATTGTTTGAATCCCATTTAAAAGATGGTCATCCCGAAGGCACAACCAAGTTTGAAATGTATCGATCGTACAGTGCAAAAGTGAATGGCATCGCATCGCATAATCTTTTAGCATTGTGTCGGGGAGAGACTGAAGGCATTGTTGTGTTTAGTCTTAATTTTGACCAAGACAGTGTTACAAATTATCTGGAAACGGCCATTATTCGGACCAAGGTGACGGCAGTAAAGTTGTTCTATCGATCGATGCTTCAGGATTCATTCAATCGGTTAATGAAGCCCTCATTGATTAATGAAGTTCGCAGTCAGAAAAAGCTAGAAGCCGATATTGAATCAATTAAAACGTTTGAAATCAATCTACGGGAATTGCTACTCTCGGCTCCAGCCGGAATGAAACCGACCTTAGCGATTGATCCAGGGTTCCGATCTGGCTGTAAAGTATCTGTTCTCGATACGACGGGTAAATTTTTAGAATATCAAGCCGTGTTTCCCCATACTGGCCAAGGCCAACGACGCGAGGCTTTGGCGACTGTTAAACATCTGATCGAAAAATACAAAATTGAATTGATTGCGATCGGAAATGGTACGGCCAGTCGTGAAACTGATGAATTTGTGACGGAAGTATTCACAATGCTAGAAACTAAACCTATCAAAGTGATGGTGAATGAATCGGGCGCATCTATTTATTCGGCCAGTGATGTGGCGATCGGTGAATTTCCAGACCTCGACATTACCGTTCGTGGAGCCATTAGTATTGGTCGAAGATTACAAGATCCATTGGCAGAACTCGTAAAGATTGATCCAAAATCGATCGGTGTTGGGCAATATCAGCATGATGTCGATCAGAAATTATTAAAACGTAAGCTAGACGATACGGTAGAAAGCTGTGTGAACTACGTTGGTGTGGATCTCAATATGGCATCCAAAGAATTGCTGACGTTTGTTTCGGGAATTAATGCAACCGTTGCTAATAATATTCTGCAATATCGTAATGAAAATGGAGCCTTTAGCGATCGTAAAGCATTACTCAAAGTCCCTAAACTCGGACCTAAAGCCTTTGAGCAAGCTGCTGGATTCTTGAGAATTCGGGATGGAAAAAATCCACTTGACAATACCGCTGTTCATCCAGAGCGATATAAATTAGTGGAGGCGATCGCCAAAGATTTGAAAGTTAAGTTAAATGAAACAACTAAAATTGCTGAACAACTCAAAGCCAATATCAAAAACTATATTACTGAAACAATCGGTGAACCGACACTACGCGACATCATTGCAGAATTAGAAAAACCAGGCCGTGATCCCCGTGCCCAATTCACCTATGCAACCTTCCGCGATGATATTAAGGAAATGCGCGATTTGCATGTGGGAATGGAGTTGGAAGGCGTAGTGACAAATGTGGCAAACTTTGGTGCATTTGTCGATTTGGGTGTGCATCAAGATG
>JAJAYH010000303.1 GCA_026786325.1 Alkalinema sp. CAN_BIN05
GCCTGCCCGACGAGGATTTTCAATGGCGATAATTTCGCGACCTGTCACGGTCCGAGCAGTTTCGATCACCTCTTTAACAGAGAATCCGCTGCCGTTGCCGAGGTTGAACCGATCGCTTTTTCCGCCCTGCATCAAATATTCCAACCCTTGGACATGGGCCTGGGCCAAATCGGTCACATGGATATAGTCACGAATGCAGGTGCCATCAGGAGTATCGTAGTCGGTCCCAAAAATAGATACCGATGGAATTCGACCCAAGGCGGCAAACAGAACTAGCGGAATCAGGTGGGTTTCGGGATCGTGGGCTTCCCCGAGTTGACCTTGGGGATCGGCTCCGGCAGCATTGAAGTAACGGAATGCAACCGATCGCAGATCATAGGCATGGTCGAAGTCGGCCAGAATTCGCTCTACCATCAACTTCGTTGCGCCGTAGGGATTGATGGGGTTTTGCGGGTGGTCTTCGGGGATGGGGACAACGGTGGGAATGCCATAGGTCGCGCAGGTGGAGGAGAAGATGAATTTTTTGATACCCGCATCCTTCATAGCTTCCAAAAGAGTCAGGGTGCCGACGACGTTGTTTCGGTAATATTTATCGGGTTGGGTGACGGATTCGCCGACGTAGGCATAGGCCGCGAAGTGCATTACGGCATCAAAGCTATGTTTTTTAAACAATAAATCGAGACAGGAACGATCGTTCGTATCGCCCACAACCAGTTCCAGCTTCAGTACGTCTTTAACAATATTGGCATGACCATAGACGAGACTATCAAGCACCACGACATGATATCCCGACGAGGTCAGGGCAAGGGCTGCATGAGAACCGATGTAACCCGCGCCGCCTGTGACGAGAATTTTTCCTTTGGATGGGGCTGAAGTGCTGGGGAAAGTGGGTTGCACGATGTCAATTCTCCTGGATTTAGGTGATGTATAAATTAGGCGATATAGTCCAGATATAGCTCTAGGATGCCCTAAGATGCTTACTTAAAGAATTCTGCCCTAAAAGTTCATTTTTTTTGTTATGTGAACCACAGTATTTAATTATGACGCAAGTATTTGATGCATTAAGCCCTAAAGAACTGCGAAAAAACTTCTGCAACTGTAAAAATCTTGAGTACAATCCAGTCTCTTGGGTTATGTCGTCGTCACGAACCCATTACAGACAAGGTCTTCACAGCTACTGAAGGGATTCGCCCCATGGTTTTATTGGTCACGGATGTTTTTTTACTGTTAACACAGGTTTTACTTTGGATATTAGTTGGTCTTGCCGCTAGATTTGTTCTTCTAAAAGCGTTGCCTAAAGCATTTCTCGGGGGATTGGTTTTAGTTCTTTTGGTTGCCGTGACGGCGATGACTTTTTTCAACGGATCGCCATCTAGTGGTTTATTGGGCGATCTTTGGCAAATTATTTCAGTGGTTCTTAATCCCTATGGATTGATTTTGGTGTTGCTGTGTGTGGTTTGGCGAGATGTGGAAAGTGGGGGGAAGTTTAACAAAATTTTGTTGCGGATTGGGGTCGCATCATTGTTGGTGTTGAGTTTGCCGCTGGTTGCAAATTTTTTGGCGCAGCGTACTGAGATGGAAGCCGTCCAAATTATGCAGCCAAATGTTGCCGCACTTCCTGGCGGGGCACGACGCGTGATTGTTCTTTTGGGTCAGAATACAACTCGGTTGAAGCTTAGCCCTCGGGTCGAGAGTGCACCGCCTGTTAAAAAGGTCGATCGCAATGGACTCTTCCCACCGCCTGAGGCGATTTCCGAGGGGCGTTTAGGGTTGTTGGCTGGCTTACCTGTTCAATTGACTGAGCGAGGCAATCGAATTTTGGGGGCGGCTCAAGCGTTCAATTCTGAGCGGGGGAATAATCCACTTTTAATTGTCAGTGCAGGTCCGCGTCTGGAGCGGATGGAGAAAGGTGAGAAAAAAGAGGACATTTCTGAAACGGCGGATATTATAAAATTGCTTCAAACACAATTTGGGATTCCGGGCACGTCGATGATTGCGGACCACAATAGTCGATCGATGATTGAGACGGCTCAGAATGTTCGTAAGATTTTAGAAGATAGAAATATTAGCTATGGCAATCAGATCATGGTCGTTACCTCTGCGATCGAATCCAGTCGTGCCGCGTTGACCTTTGGTAAGGAACTTGCGCCAAGTGGTCAAGGCATTACAATTATTTCCCGCCCTACGGATTTCTATACGATTCCGCCCAAGGCGACGTTGGAAACTCAGGCCAAAGGAAAAGATTTGATTGAGCGTAACTTTATGGTGTCTGACCTGATGCCCAATGTAGATGCGCTTCAGTTGAGTACAAAGGTTTTAAATGAAGCGCTGACATCACTGTATTACTTCCTTCGTGGGTGGATTCGTCCGCTCAGAGCCGCAGGTTAGGAAAAATATCTAAGTAATGCCCTCTTGGGCATTTGAAAAGGTTGTCCGTTGGTATCAAAAGACCCGATCCCCCTAAATCCCCCTTGTGAAGGGGGACTAAGAGTTGAATTCTAGTTCCCCCTTCACAAGGGGGTTAGGGGGATCGGATCTAAATTGTCACAAACCTGAACTTCTCAAGCATCCTCAAGTCGTTGAAGCGAAATTGTGGCGGCTTCAGCAACGTTGACATGAGGA
>JAJAYH010000304.1 GCA_026786325.1 Alkalinema sp. CAN_BIN05
AAAATGATGACCCCGGAGCATATTCGGATTCGGTTGTCGTCGCTGGATTATTACGATTTGCTGATGCTGTTACCGGGAATGAGTGAGCGACAGCAGGCTATCTTGAACAAGGCATTTCGGATTTTGCACCGTCATCGTAAAGGCGAGGCGAGATGGAGTGTGCAAGATTTGATTGCGGCGGTGCGGGAGGCGGATACCCAGGTGGATGATGAGGGGAATGAGAAAATGGGGTCGTCGGTTCAGGCGTTGGAATGGAAGTTGGAAGGGCTGGAACGATCGCAATATTTCCATACCTTTGAGCATACGGTCGCGCCTCGGGATTTGTTTCAGCCCGGTCAGGTGACAGTGTTGCAGATGAATGAAATTTCCCAGGAAGAACAGCAAGTGATCTGTGCGGCGGTATTGCGGCAGACCAACCAAGCGCGAATGAATACGGCCCGCGAAAAAATTCAGCCGGGAGATGAGAGTTACTTGCCCTATCCAGTTTTTATGTTGATTGAAGAGGCCCATCGGTTTGCCCCGGCTCATGAACCGTCGCGCTGTAAGCAGATTTTGCGGACCATTCTGAGTGAGGGCCGAAAATTTGGGATGGGTGTGGGATTGATTACGCAGCGCCCAGGGAAAATTGATGCCGATGTGCTGTCCCAGTGCATGAGTCAGTTCATTATGAGAATTATTAATCCGGTGGACCAAGATAGTCTGAAGTACGGCGTTGAAGCAGCGGGACGAGATTTACTCAAAGAGTTGCCAGCGCTGACCAAAGGACAGGTGATTGTGTCAGGGGCTTGTGTGAATACGCCGATTTTGTGCAAGGTCCGATCGCGCTGGACCAAGCATGGCGGCGAAACGATGGATGCGCCTAGTGAGTGGCTCAAATATTTTCAGACCCATCGTCAAGTAAGTCGTGCGATTGATCAAGCTCCGGTCTCAATTCCCAACAGCCGATCGTCGTCCGAACCTCGCAAAAAAGGTCGCAGCGTGGATTAGGGATTTAAAAGATTCGCGGCTTTATTTAGCTTTAGTTAATGCCGCCGCTTGGTTGTTTTTGTAGCGATTCGTGCGGTCTTGGGCGATCGTGTAGTTTTTGTCGCTTGGGGGCACTTGGGCCATTAGGTCTGACGCTTTACCCCATTTATCTGCGATCGTTTGCCAGTCTGCGGGCGTTTGCGCTTTACTTCCTAATGCTACACCTTCTTCAGCAAGACGAACAGCCGTCGGGAACGCTTCTGGACTATCCGTCAGTTTTGCTTCAGGTGGCTTTACTTCTAGTGGCTTTACTTCTAGTGGCTTTGCTTCTGGTGGCTTTGCTTCTGGTGGCTTTGCTAGATTGCTAGTTGTCGAGGTTGTTTCACTGGGTTTATTCATCAAGCTAAAAACTCCCCAGCCTAGCAAAAGTAGTGCAGTCGCTGCCCCCATCCCCCCGATAATTCCACGCCAGAATTGTTTTTTTTCCCGTTGTTGACGAGCAGACGGGCCACCAATTTGATCCGATCGGTTAGACATGGAGTCTTTAACATCCTCCATTATGGTCTTGAGAAAATTAGGCCGGACTAGGTTAACTTCTTTATACCAAAGGAGTTTTTCTGGCTCTCGGCTAATTTCATCCAACCATAAAAGTTGTTGCTCACGGACAATACGGCTATTGATATTGACCCGGCGCACTCCGCGAGGGGCCAGTAATTCTAGAATTTCTTTAATCCGATCGGGCAACGTCTCTTGATCAAGTTGAACAGAGCTATCGGCTTCACATAGAAGCTGTAGTAGCCCACCATCGTAGACCGCCCGCGTCCGCACTCCCAAATCAGAGAGTTCCTGGTTTAGAACTTGAATAATCGCCGCAACGCTCCCCTGGTGGGCTTGCTTACGAATATCATTGGCGGGATTGGTGACGGTAGACATGATGACTTCAAACAAAGGTCCATAATATACCACTCATCTAAGCACAACTTTTTAGATCCAGTCGCATCAAATCATTAAAGTTTTGGTTCAGGATTTTCTGACTAGTCATCCATCAAGTGACGATAATCGTTAAAGCGTCGAATTTGCCAAAGATCTGTGTTCAGCCGATTCTCATTTTGTAGATGCCACCGGTCACGATCGATCCAAAATTCAAACATCGCAGTATTGTGAGACGAAATTCGCCACGATCGATCCATGCCCAACAGCTCTGCAATCAGATGGGGCAGGAATCCACTGTGGCTGACGATCCACAACTTGTCATTATTTTTGTGACGGTTGAGGATTTTGCAAATAAAACGGTGGGCACGATCGCGAATCTCCACCAAAGACTCAGCTTCGGGCACCTGGATCCATTCAGGCGTTGATTCAAGCTTGGCACAGAGTTCAGGATGGCGGGCCTTGGCTTCAACCCAGGTTAGTCCTTGAAAAATACCATTGTGAAATTCCCGTAGGTCATCCATATAAGCAATGATGATTGGCTCTGGGTCTTCCGCGACGCTGACGCTGTTGGTCCAATCTCGGACAAAGGCGGGCGATCGGTCTTGAAATGGAGCCAGAACGATTTTGGTAGTTTGCAGGGTCCGTCTGAGAGGACTGCTGTAGATGTGGGAGGGTGTCCAACCTTCGCGCAAAAGGAGCTGGCCAAGCTTTTCCGCCTGTTGCCGACCTTTTTCCGTTAAGGGATATTCACCTTGACCTTGCATCCGTTTTTCAATATTGCCTGTGGACTCAGCATGACGAATGAAAAGCAGTTTGAGAAATTGCATAACCGAGTACCGAAACGGCTAGGGGAAGGGCTTAAGAGGGTGTTTGAAAAGTCTTTTCGTTTGTATCAAAAGACCCGATCCCCCCAAATCCCCCTTAATAAGGGGGACTAAGAGTTGAATTCTGGTTCCCTCTTTTTTTTTGGCGTAGCCTGCCCGGAGGGCGTAGGGGCTAGGGGGATCGGGCCTAATCGTCACAGCCTTTGACTTTTGAAACACCCTGTTTAGATTTATGTGTCTTTAGAAACGAGTCATCAGAAACAAATCAGTCGTCGATCGGTTTACAATACTCAAAGTTAAAGAGAAGCACTCAAACAGATCAAGCGTAAATTTTTATGATCACCATTTTAAAGTCTACAACTCGACACATTCATATTTTTACCGCAGAAATTCAGGATAGTGAACTGATTCCTAGTGAAACTGTGTTGACGATGGATGTTGATCCGGACAACGAGTTTGTCTGGTCTACGGATACCTTACAAAAGGTATATCAGAAATTTGATGAACTGGTCGAGTCCTACAGCGGCGCAGATCTAACGGACTACAACCTTCGTCGCATTGGTTCAGACCTAGAGCATTTTGTTCGATCGATGCTGCAAGCGGGAGAAATCGCCTACAACTTGAATGTCCGAGCGCTAAATTACAGCATGGGCCTACCTCGCGTCATGGATCAGCCAGCCTAAGCCATTTGGCTGAAACCGATCGTCCGTTCTGGGGAATTGTAAACGCAATGCTATTTCCCGCACCCCACTAACCTAGCCCTATGACTCCAGAATTGCAGCGTTCCGCCGTTACTCCACCACCACCACCCCGTGTGCCGATCGCGCCTCCCCCTCCTATGCGCATTGCGGGTCTGAAGTCTGTAGTCATTGCTCCGGATGAAACTGAAGCCACGGTATTTCTTCCACCAGACCCATCTCCCATGACGGCTTCGAGAGGCGACGATACGACTTATACCCAGCCAATGACAAATTTTTCGATGCAGGAGGAGGCGCGAGTTCCCCGGTCGAACATGACTCAGCCAGTACCGAATCCTCCGTCTGCACCCATTTCGCCAACAATTTCGCCAACAATAGAGACTCGTGCAGCCTCTCCGTTTACCGCCACAGGCCGATCGGGTCCATCCCATGGCGCACCAACCTTGGCTGAAATTGTACGCCAAGCTTTTGATGGAGGATTTTCGGATTTGCACTTGGGCGTGGGCGAAGTGCCGCGATTTCGCGATCGCGGTGAAATGCTGATGACCGAGTACCCCGTTACCGATCGGAATACTTTTTATAGTTGGATTCGCGAAGTTTTAAGCGATGAAGATGTGGAAAAGTTTGAGCGGAAACTGGACTTTGACGGCGCAACGCAATATGACTTCGCTCGGGTACGGATCAATATTTTTGATAGTTTGCATGGTCCGGCAATGGTGATGCGGTTGATTCCGTTGAAAATTCTCACCATGGAGCAACTCAACTTGCCGCCTGTGTTTAGAGATGTCTGCCATTATCACAAGGGCTTGATTCTGGTGACGGGGCCGACGGGTTCCGGTAAATCCACGACCATGGCCGCGATGGTGGATTACATGAACAAGGAAATGCCGAAGCATATTATTACTATTGAGGATCCGATCGAGTTTGTTCACAAAAGCCAAAAGTCACTGATCAAACACCGCGAAGTTGGCATCAATACCCACAAGTTTGATAATGCCCTGAAGGCTGCACTGCGAGAGGATCCTGACTGCATTCTCGTGGGGGAAATGCGAGATAAAGAAACCGTGAGTACTGCGCTCAAAGCGGCCCAAACCGGACATTTAGTCATGGGAACCTTGCACACCAACAGCGCGGTTAAGACGATTGAGCGGGTGTTGGGATTGTTCCAACCCGAAGAACAGCCAGCGATGCGGATGGCGCTTTCGGAGTCATTGGTTTGTGTGATTGCCCAAGGGCTATGTCGAACCACAGACGGCAAGCGGGCAGCGTTTCATGACATTTTGCTGAACACCGACGCGATTAAGGATTACATTCGACGCGATCAATTAGACGAGGTTGAAGCTGTGATTTCGCGCTGTGGGTTTGATGGCATGTGTACGATGAACCAGTCGTTGTTTAAGCTATACGAAGAAGGGCGCATCACGGAAGAAGTGGCGCTGGAAATGGCGACGAAACAGAACGAGATGGCCCAAATGCTACGCGGTCGCGTGTAGGGGTTTTGATTTATTTAGGGCTTATCTTTGTCGGGTAAGGCCGATCGGACTTAAGCTCAAGATAAAGCTCAAAACCAATAGCAATGGTGTGATCCAGTTGCCATAGCGAACATAAAGAGTCTGACTAGTGCGAGGATATAGCTCGCTAATGTGGAGGTCGTAGCGATTAGGTTGCGATCTCCATTTTGTTTGGCCTGTGGATTCAATTAAGCCGGAATAGCCTGTATTAGTGACACGAATAATGGGCCGATCGGTCTCAATGGCGCGCATTGTGTCATGGGCTTCCTGTTGCGCCATCAGGACGGTGC
>JAJAYH010000305.1 GCA_026786325.1 Alkalinema sp. CAN_BIN05
AAACCCACCACAAAACCTGTCGTAAATTCAACAGCGAAACCTGCAACAACGTTATCCGAGACTGTCCCAACCCTCACCACCGATGTAAAGATCCTTGGAATCGAATCCGAACTCCAAGGCGTTGTGCGTCAAGTTTTGCTGACCCAACCCGGCAAACCAACAACCGCCGCACTTGTCCGTGAAGATCGTGATGCACTCCTCGAAACGGGACTCTTCACCAGCGCCAGCGCCACAACTCAACTCAATCCTAAAGGCGTGGATGTCACCTTCAACCTCGCGCCCGTCATTGCAAAATCGATTCAACTGATCAACGCAAAAGCCCTCACCCAAGATACTGCCACCACCATTCTCAAACCCCAACTTGGCAAACCCGTCCAACCGTCTCTGCTCAATCAAGGCGTGCGCGATCTGCAACAGTGGTATACCGATCGAGGCTACAACCTAGCGCGAGTCGTGGGCGTAAATTCTAAACAAGATGGTCTCTTAACTGTGACGGTTGTGGAAGGTGAGGTGAGCGACATTAAAATTCGGTTTATTGACGAGATGGGCCGATCGCAGGACGACAACGGCAACGCCATCAAAGGCCGCACTCAAGAAAGCCTGATTCGCCAATCCATCCAACTCAAAAAAGCCGCTGCCTTCAAAGAATCCGATGCTCAAGACGACCTCAATCGTTTGTTCAGAACGGGTCTTTTTCAAGGTGGACGCGTTACTTTAGAAGGCGATGTTCGCAATGCCACCGTGGTCTACAACTTGGCTGAACTTCCCCTACGCCGCACAGATATTGGTGGGGGCTACAGCAGTGATGTGGGGCTTAATGCCAGTGTGTCTTACCGTGACTTTAACTTTGGCGGATTGGGTCAGCAGCTTGGCGGGAGCGTCATTCTTGGCTCGAAGGATTTCCAGTTTGATGGACGATTTGCCAATCCTTACCGTGAGACTCAGCCGGACACTTGGGGCTACAGCGTTCAAGCCTTACGTAATCGTGGATTGTCTCGTGTATTTGATGGTGATGTGAAATTGAACTCTGGCAACGAAGTCCGGGAAGGTCGGTTTGGCGGCGGCGTGAACTTCAGTAAACCGATCGCCCCAAACCTTAGTGCAACCGTCGGCCTGGGCTACACCCGAGTCAGCGCCCGCGACACCAATGGTGACTTAGTGCAACTCGATTCCGGTGGCAACCCGTTATCCTTAAGCGGCACGGGACTCGACGATCTCTACACGGTGAGCGCAGGCATCAGCCGAGACAAACGGGATAATATTCTAGATCCCAAATCCGGTTCCCTACTAAGTCTGAATTCTGAACAATATGTACCGATCGGGGTGGGCAATGTCTTTGCCAATCGGGTCAGTGCAAACTATAGCCAATATGTCCCGGTGAATCTATTTGGTAGCAACAATCCAAAAACCAAAGATATTCTGGCGTTCAATGTTCAAGGTGGAACAACGATCGGAGATTTACCACCTAGCCAAGCTTATCTATTGGGTGGTGTGAATTCGGTACGCGGATTTGAACAAGGCAAAGTTGGTATTGGTAAAAGCTATGCGCTGGCTTCTGCCGAATATCGATTCCCAATTCTGAATGAAACGATCGGTGGCACTCTATTTGCAGACTACGGCACAGACTTGGGATCCAGCGGCGGGGTCATCGGGAATCCCGGACTTCAACGGAACCGATCGGGAAGTGGTTTCGGATATGGTGCAGGTCTGCGGGTCAATTCACCTTTGGGCTTGTTGCGAGCAGACTTAGGCTTTAACGATCGGGGCGAAAACCGTATTCAATTTGGTGTGGGTCAGAAATTTTGATATGCGATCGGGTCTTGAATGCAATTTGTGAATATTCAAGACCTACTATTTTTAGTTTTGCACGATCGATTCTGGGGTTTCACCTGCGGCGAGGCGATCGCTGATTTGACGAATTTGTTGCCGCGTCAATCCCGTGACTTCCAGGATTAGATCAAGGTCACTTCTTTTTTGCAAAAGTCCGATCGCAACTTTTTTCATGGCGATGCCTTCACCTTCTTGTCGCCAATCTTCTTTTAGGTTTTGATAGACAGTGGATAGGTTCATTAGGAGTTCCTCATCTTCTGGGGTGATTTGTCCGCGTGCTTCTAGGATAGCGCGATAGGCGGTGAGTGTTTCTTCAATAGTCCTATACAACAAGGGCGGGGATTTGATTTGGGTGAGTTCGTCGATCGCCCGTTTTTGATTCTCTGCCCGACCGAGAACCCGGAGTAGTACGGTATCTTCAGTTTTGGCGAGTTGGTGGACAACGATAAGTCCGGTACGCTGTAATTTTGGAAAGTCGTAAACGCCGGGATGCTCGGTTTCGCTGACTCCAAAGCCTTCACGGATTTCTAACGATGCTGTAGGCATGATTAACCAAAGCCAGGGGAGTTTTTCCTTGGGAATGATTTGTTTTTTACGTTTAGCTTTGTTGGTCCGTTCGATTTCGTCAGCGGTGAGTTTGCTCTGGCTGTTACGAATTTCGAGTTCTGTGGCGGGATTGCGGAAAACTTCGATTAGGGCATCACGAGTCAGGAGTTGGCCGAGTAAACCGAGATGGGTTCGATCGGCGTTCTCCGAGAGTTTGAACCAAAGGTCGGCATAG
>JAJAYH010000306.1 GCA_026786325.1 Alkalinema sp. CAN_BIN05
AGTCAAGACCCATGGCCCGATCGCCCTCAACACTTTTAAAGTCGTTGACAATCGCAATGCCCAAGCCCGCCAAACTGTAAAACAGCGTCAGAATGACAATCGTCCAGTTTAACTGCCCAAACAACGCATGACCCGCCCACCACGGCAGCGCAATATAACTCGCACCCAACGCATAATTTCCCAGCCAGCCATTTTGCTTCAATTTCAGCGGCGGCGCGGAGTAAATGTAGGACACAAGCGATCCGCCGAGCGACATCAATAATAGCGTCGGGAACGTATGCCCTGCCCACAAATCCAGCAATCCAGCAACCGCATTTCCCGCAAATAACAACACCCAAAACTGAGCTTGCACCTGTTTCAACGAAATCGCCCCGGATGGAATTGGGCGGTAGGGTTCGTTGATTGCGTCAATTTCCCGATCGTAATAGTCATTGATAGTCTGGGTATAGCCCGTCAAAAGCGGCCCAGACATCAGCATACAAGCCAACGAAATTGCGACATTTTCAAAGGTCCAAGTGAAGCCACCCGACGAAGCCGCACCGCACAACACGCCCCACATCAGAGGGATCCAAGTCACGGGTTTCATCAGTTGTAGCCGAATTTTCCAAATCGATGTTTCCTTTACGTCAGCGCCTTTCATACCCATCATTTGACGGGCACGGGCCGATCGGTCGTCTTTCGGATCTTTTACGTCCGCTACGTCTGGCAAGTCTGAGATTTGGGGTTCTGGTTTTACGTCTGTCATAGGATTAATGAGTGAGTGGGTTTAAAACGAAATAATCAGGCAACCGTCTTGGAATTTAGCACCTGCCACGGGCAATCCGCTTAATCCGGCGGGCAAAAAGACATTCCGCCGCTGGTCGCCTGCTTCGATCGTAATTTCAGGACCATACTGGGTCAATTTAACCTGTTTTTTATCAAAACTGGGTAAGAATAACGTGACGGTGCGGGCGGCTTTATCGATCGTCACTGGACGCGGTGCATTGCTGCTTTGAGTAAAGTCTGGCAGACTAGCGGCAATAGCATCCCATGGGCCTTGGGAAATGGTCGTAATGGTCAACGGATTAAACGCATCACCTAAAGGGATCTCAGCATTCGCCATCGGATTCGCCATTGGATTCAGAATCACACCGCCGACATTTAGCCCAACTTGTTGAGCGCTGCCCCACAGATATTGGGCTGTTGAAATGGAGACGGGATCGCATGTGGTGACAAGGTATGCGATCGTTTGATTGGGATCCGAAAGCTTCTGAATTCCTTGATTAAGTAGCCCATTCATATCCGCTGTCGGCTGGGCAAAATTATCAGCCAGTAAATTAATATTCATCACCGCAGCGGCCACGGGTGGAATAAAGGGCGATAAGGTTTTGCCTAAATCCGAATCAATCAACACTTGCCGAAACCGCCTGACATACCAGCTCACAATTTCCGGCATCCCCAACATCCGCAAAATTTCCGGGCTACTCGGGCTGTCGTAGACAATCACATCGTAAGCGCTGTCCCATTGCCGAATCGCATTCAGGGCCATGGCACTATCCATCCCCGCCAGCACGCCTAATTCTTGGCCGTAAATATTTTTGAAAAATGGGGCACGCAAATATTTTGACTCTAGGGTCTTCAGATCTTCCCAAGCTCGCTCTAGCAATACCGTGGTCTGCAATTTTACCACCTGAAGATTGGGCGCGATCGTCATCGGATCTGGCCCAGTCGTCACACCCAACATCAACCCCAGCGCCGGACTGGCATCTTGAGAGGCTAACAATACTCGCTTGCCTTGAGACGCTAGACGGTGGGCGGCAGCGATCGCAACCGTAGTGCACCCCACGCCGCCTTTGCCGAGAAATGTGAGAAGAAATGCCATAGGAAATACACTGAAGAGATGTTAAAGGAGATGTCAAAAATAAAAATAAGGCAGTGAAATTCTCATCTCCTGCCCTAATCTAACGAATTTTAGAGTTCTAAAAATATTAGATCTCTGGATACAGACAAGAAAATCGGTGCAGACCAGAACGTCCTAACCTGCTGTTTCTAACTCATCTTCAAAAAACCAAGTGGCATACTTGTCATCAAACTCGACCAAACGACCAAGTCCTTTGCCATCTACCATCTTATATCCAGACACTGTACCGATTTTTCCAAGCTTCTCAATTACTTGTTGAGGGACGCGATCGCGCAGACGGCGAACTCGTACCTTATCTCCGATTTCCATTGTTACAACACAGATACAGACCATTTAAATTTTAACAGAAGTTGATCCGATAGAATTGATTCCAAGCTAGTTTGCGATATAGCCAGACCCGTCAAGATTCTTAAGAGATATGGATAATTGTGCGGTCTAGACATCCGCCATAGGAGCGATCGGTCATCCTCGTCGTGCTATCTCTGACCGAAGTGATAGAATTATCAAGCTTTGAGGGCTATGCAGCAGATTTAATTTGTCCTGAATTCCTCAAGGCGCAACTTGCCCAATTCTCGTCGTAATTGTCGCCCTACGCCATGTTTAAAGCTCTCTTCGGTGATCCAAACGCACGTAAAGTTAAGAAGTTCATGCCGATCGTTTCGGATATCAATGCGTTTGAAGAAGACATTTTAAAACTCTCTGACGACGAATTGAGGGGCAAGACCTCCGAGTTTCGCAGCCAGCTTGATAAGGTGCGTAATGACAATGAGATGAAAAATTTGCTTTTGGACTTGTTACCCGAAGCCTATGCTGTCGTCCGCGAAGCTGGCCAGCGCGTCTTGGGAATGCGTCATTTTGATGTGCAAATGCTGGGGGGAATTGTCCTTCATGCAGGTCAGATTGCTGAGATGAAAACTGGGGAAGGAAAAACCCTGGTGGCGACGTTACCGTCATATTTGAATGCGATCGCGGGTCGCGGGGTTCATGTCGTCACGGTGAATGATTATCTTGCTCGTCGTGATGCCGAATGGATGGGTCAGGTTCACAGATTCTTAGGCTTGAACGTCGGGCTGATTCAGCAGGACATGACTCCAGACGAACGTCAGCGGAACTATGCCTGCGACATCACCTACGCCACCAACAGCGAATTGGGCTTTGACTATCTGCGCGACAACATGGCGAATTCCATGCAGGAAGTGGTGCAGCGGCCTTTTAACTATTGTGTAATTGATGAAGTAGATTCAGTCTTAATTGACGAAGCCCGGACACCGCTGATTATTTCAGGGCCGCTCGATCGTCCAGCCGAGAAGTACAAAGGCGCATCCCAAATTGCCAAAGACTTAATCCGGGATGAACACTACGAAGTAGACGAGAAGCAACGTAATGTCTTAATGACGGATGAAGGATTCATTGAAGCTGAACGGGCGTTGGGTGTGACGGATTTGTTTGATCCCGATGATCCTTGGGCGCACTATGTATTTAATGCAATTAAGGCTAAAGAATTGTTCCTGACCGATGTTAATTACATTGTGATGGAAGACGAGGTGGTGATTGTCGATGAGTCGTCGGGTCGCCGGATGCCCGGTCGTCGTTGGAGTGATGGACTGCATCAAGCGATCGAGGCCAAGGAGAATGTGGAGATTCAAAACGAAACCCAAACCCTGGCCAGCATCACCTATCAAAACTTCTTCTTGATCTATCCGAAGCTGGGCGGCATGACGGGGACTGCGAAGACTGAAGAAGCTGAGTTTGAAAAAATCTATAAGCTCGAAGTCACCACTATCCCCACCAACCAAGCCATTTCCCGCAAGGACGTGTCGGATGTTGTGTACAAAACCGAAGATGCAAAATGGACGGCGATCGCGGACGAATGCGCGGCAATGAACACCAACACGGCGCGTCCGATCTTGGTCGGGACGACCAGCGTCAGTAAATCTGAAGTGCTGTCTAGGTTGCTATCGGAACGCAATATTAAACATAATTTGCTGAATGCCAAACCGGAAAACGTCGAACGGGAATCCGAAATTGTTGCCCAAGCCGGACGCAAAGGCCAAGTGACGATCGCGACCAACATGGCCGGACGAGGAACCGACATTATCCTCGGCGGCAACTCCGACTACATGGCGCGTCTGAAACTGCGGGAATATCTGATGCCTCGCTTGGTTCGCCCCGAGGACGAGGAAACCATGTTTCAATCTGCTGCTGCATTGATGCCATTCCAGACCGATCGACCTCCAGCTCAAGGGTTTGGCGGCGTAGTTCGTAAACTAAAAACCTGGAATGCAAGTCCTGAAATCTATCCAACGGCGCTGTCAGAATCGACTGAGACGACCATTCGTGAGGCGGTTTCGGCGGCAATAGTCCAGTATGGTGAACAATCTTTAAGTGAACTTGACGCAGAAGACAAAATCGCCACCGCCGCAGAAAAAGCACCTACGGAAGACCCAGCCATTCAAAAACTGCGTGCTGCCTATCGGACTATTCGGAAAGAGTACGATGCCTTCACGGACACGGAGCACGAGGAAGTAGTACGTGATGGTGGGTTGCATGTCATTGGGACAGAGCGCCACGAGTCACGTCGAATTGATAATCAGTTGCGCGGTCGGGCTGGGCGACAAGGCGATCCGGGAACCACTAAGTTTTTCTTGAGTTTGCAGGATAACTTACTGCGGATTTTCGGGGGCGATCGGGTGGCGGGTCTGATGAATGCGTTCCGGGTTGAAGAGGACATGCCCATTGAATCGGGGATGCTGACTAAATCATTGGAAAATGCTCAGCGAAAAGTCGAGACGTACTATTACGACATTCGTAAACAGGTCTTTGAATACGACGAAGTGATGAACAATCAGCGTAAAGCAATTTATGCCGTTCGTCGCCGAGTTCTAGAGCAGCAAGACTTGCGTGAATTGGTGATTGAATACGCTGAACGAACGATGGATGATGTGATTGAAGCGTATATTGATCCTGATTTGCCATCGGAAGAGTGGGATTTGGCAAAATTGGTGTCAAAGGTCCAACAATTTGTTTATCTTTTGGCTGATTTAACACCGGATCAACTCAGCAACTTGTCACTGTCTGAAGTCAAAGAGTTTATGCATGAACAGGTCCGAACGGCCTATGACATGAAGGAAGCTGAAATTGAGCAGTTGCAGCCTGGATTGATGCGACAAGTGGAACGTTATTTCATTCTGCAACGCATTGATACATTGTGGCGTGAACACCTTCAAAGTATGGAGGGTCTGCGTGAAACGGTTGGTCTGCGCGGGTATGGTCAGAAAGATCCATTGATTGAATATAAGAGTGAAGGCTATGAAATCTTCCTCGATATGATGGTGAATATTCGCCGTGATGTTGTGTATTCGATTTTCCAATTCAGCCCGCAGTCGCAAACTGAGGAAGAGAATGATCTTTCAACTGTTGCATAGTGATTTATTGAATGACTGATTTTTTGAATTAGATATGTAAAAAGGCGATCGTAATTTGAATACGATCGCCTTTTTTGTAGTGTTGCTAATCTATTGGATGATTTGACGATCGGAGTGGTTCCATCCATGAATTCGATCGCCACTCCAATGGGAACATCATCAGGTTGCCGATCGAGAACCGCAACACCTCACCAGTTGAGCTAGACTGTAGGACAAAGTGGGACATTACCTATGACGCTAAAAGAGCGACTGCTAGAGACGATCGCCAGCCTTTCTGATGATTATGTGGAGGAGACGTTTCAGTTTGTCCAAGCATTACAAGCTCCTATTCGGAAAGTTTCTGGGGTTTGTGGTGGGGCGGCTCGAATTCGGGATACGCGCATTCCAGTTTGGACTTTGGTTGCCTATCGAAATCAGGGCGCAAATGCTGCGGAATTATTAGAGAATTATCCGGGATTGACGCTAAAGGATTTACAAGCAGCTTGGGACTATTACGATAACAATCAAACAGAAATCGATCGATCGATAATCTCAACTTTACCGATCGTATTGCCCCGAAAACATCGATCGAATAAATCACCGATCGTTCTAAATTCCCATTGTGAAGGGAGGAGTATGAATTTGGAGTGAGATTATGCGATCGGCTTTGATGCTCTAAGAT
>JAJAYH010000307.1 GCA_026786325.1 Alkalinema sp. CAN_BIN05
ATCCGGCGCTGGCAAAAATAGCGGCAGTGAGAGCGGTTGTTGTGGTTTTACCGTTGGTTCCAGTGATGGCAATCCAGGGAATGTTGATCAAGTTGCGCCATGCCAGTTCCATTTCGCCGATCGTGACGATTCCCAGACTTCTGGCCTTCACAAGACTTGCGATATCCCACGGCACTCCCGGACTGACGACTACTAATTCTGGCTTCGAGACTTCGGGATCAAAATTATCACCCAAAGCAACGGTGATGCCCTCCGCTTCGAGTTCGGTGGCTTGCGGTTGGAGTAGAGGGCTGGTGCTGCTGTCGCTGATGGTTACATCCCAGGCTTGAGATTTTAAGAGTTTTGCGGCGGCGTTCCCCGATTTGCCCAGTCCAATCACTACTGCTTTTGCCATGCCGATCGATCGCGTTAAAACACGTCCATAATTGAATTATCTGTGATTTTACTGTATCTGTGCAGCGATATTTATGGATTAAAAAATTAAGAGAATCATTCTCTATTCGGTTAGACGATCGTCAAATTTCAAGATTATGCATGTCAAAAATATTTAGATTAATTCAAGAAACCTTAATTCCCATATTGGTAATTTGAGAATGCAGCCTAGGCAATCAAGAATGATAAAATTAAAAATCTGTATATTTCCACGTCAACAGCGTTCTAATATATGATTCTGTTGGCGAATTCAATTCAAGCCCCAGAGCGGCACGTATAGCCCATTGGTTGTCCCGATGGCCCACCCGTGAATAAATTCCGGGCTAATAGCGAAAACCTGTTGAAACAGGTTAAAGACCTACTCTAAGAGGTTTTCAGTCCGTTTTAACGGACTTTGGCTATTAGGCTGGGATTTTAATCCCAGTGGGTGAATAACGAAGCGCGCAATTCGCCAACAGAATCATATATTTTGTGACTGATGGACTGGATTAGAACTATGCTGCGACTGACTGAGATTAAATTGCCGTTGGATCATGCTGAAGAGGAACTGCGATCGTCTATTTTGAAACGGTTGCAAATTGGCGATGGTGATCTTCTGCGAGTCGAGATTTTTAAACGCAGCTACGATGCCCGAAAAAAAGGAAATATTGTGCTGGTCTATGTTGTGGATGTGGAGGTGAAAAACGATCGGAGCCTTCTAAAACGGTTTAAGAAAAATCCACATATTTCAGAAACGCCGGATATGAATTATCGGTCTGTCATCAAGAATCAAAATGGCATTGGTGATAATGGCGTTGACGATCGGCCTATTGTGATTGGAATGGGTCCATGCGGTATCTTTGCGGCATTACTATTGGCCCAAATGGGATTACGGCCTATTGTGCTGGAACGGGGAAAATCGGTGCGCGATCGGAGTGTGGATACCTTTGGTTTTTGGGTGAAAGGACGATTGAATCCAGAGTCAAATGCGCAGTATGGCGAAGGTGGGGCGGGGACATTTTCCGATGGGAAACTCTATAGTCGAGTCGGAGATCCTCAACATTATGGACGCAAAGTATTAATTGAACTCGTGAATGCCGGAGCCTCTGCCGAGATTTTATATGTAAATAAACCGCATATTGGCACCTATCGGCTCGTGAAAATTGTGCAGCAGATGCGCGAGGAAATTGTCCGATTAGGCGGCGAAGTTCGGTTTGAATCAAGGGTTGTAGATATTACGATCGATCGAGACTCATTAGAATCAGGCTTAGAATCTGGGCAAATGCGCGGCGTTCATTTGGCAAATGGTGAGTTTTTACCGTCCAAACATGTAGTGTTAGCGGTCGGACATAGTGCGCGGGATACTTTTGAAATGTTGTTCGATCGTGGCGTTTATATTGAAGCCAAACCATTTTCAGTCGGGTTTCGAGTTGAGCATCCTCAAGCCTTGATTGATGAATGTCGATTTGGTGAACAAGCAGGCCATGAGTTACTGGGGTCCGCCGATTATAAATTAGTCCACCACTGTGCAAATGGTCGAGCCGTCTATAGCTTTTGTATGTGTCCGGGTGGAAAAGTCGTCGCCGCTGCCTCTGAACCCGGACGGCTGGTGACAAATGGCATGAGCGAATATGCCCGAAATGAATCAAATGCAAACAGCGCGATCGTTGTTGGAATCACGCCAGAGGATTATCCAGGAAATCCATTAGCCGGAATTGCATTACAGCGAGATCTCGAAGAAAGGGCATTTGAGTTAGGTGGTAGAAATTACAATGCTCCGGGTCAACTGATCGGGGACTTTTTAGCTGGACAAGCTTCGACCGAGCTAGGATCTGTCACACCGTCCTATACACCGGGAGTTCGGCTGTGTGATTTGGGGACAAGTTTGCCGGATTTTGCAATAGAGGCATTGAAAGAAGCGATTCCGGCCTTTGAAAAACAGATTCGCGGATTTGCTATGAATGATGCGATATTGACGGGCGTTGAAACCCGCACTTCGTCACCGATTCGGATTAAGCGAAATGACTCCTTTCAGAGTTTGAATACGATCGGATTATTTCCAGCAGGTGAGGGCGCGGGCTATGCCGGGGGAATTCTATCTGCCGGGATTGATGGTATTCGAGTGGCCGAAGCGGTGGCGTTGAGTATGGTGCGCGATCGGAGTGCTTCGTGATGTGTTTTGTAATGTAGTTTAGTTTAGGCTAATTTACTGGGATGGTTAAACAATTCCCAAGGTCTTTAAAACCTGAGCGATCGCTGCTGTGCGGGTTTGAACCCCTAAACGACGGTAGAGATTTTCAAGATGTTTTCGGACTGTCGATTCACAACAGCCGAGAACGCCCGCAATCTCCGTAACTTCCTGGCCTTTAATGATTAGATGCATGACTTCCACTTGACGCGGCGTGAGGCCCAACGATCGTAACCCTCGGCGAATACAGGGTTCTGGTTGATGCTTCATTTCTATTGTGTCAAAGTTTGGCATAGTGTTTGAGATAGTCTTTGACATAGTGTAGCTTTGCTTAAATAGATAATCTAAAATGATTGCTTGGTCTAGCATCTGTTGGAGCGTGGTGTAAATGATTGAGAGTGCGCGAATTTCAGTCGGAATGAATTCTTGATGATTCCGTAACAGTAAGATTGTGATTTGTTGCGGGTCTGAATTTTGGCGAGTGAGATTTGAAGATGGAAGTTCTATTGTAATCAAAAGCCACGAACCCAATTGATAATGCTTGGCTACTTGACGACTCCAATCATCCCAATTCCAGTCCAAGATAGTTGAGTTCTGCCATACTCCCGTCGGGCTAGGACGAGACGGTGGGGCGAATGGAACGCTCTGATTCAGTGGAATAATCCAAGGTTCAGGAACGAGTAAAATGGATTGATCCCAGGTCAATATAGACTTTAATTCGGCAAGCAGATTCTGCTGAAATGTAACAACAGATCCTCCAACACTGAGCCGATGTAGAATGTCAAGCTTTTCCACAAAATCTTGTTTTAAAGTCATTTGCATGGATAGTCTCCTACGACGAAGTCCATCGGGTTTTATTCACTCTCCGTCTACCTATACAACCGATAGCCTAAAACCAATGGATACTAGATACATGGTTCACAAAACTAGTAGCGCTGGTAAATTCTAGAAAGGGCAGATATGAAAATCTAAGTTTTAAGGGAGTTTAAGTTTGAGCCAAGACGATCGAATATTATCTTCTAGACTCTAGATCCTTTTATAGAATCTTACTGATTCTAATAGACGATAAATTTCTTTTCTTAAATGTATTTTTAGGAAATAAAAGTTATTCATGAAAACTCATAAAATGACATGCAATTGAGTTTTCATGCATAACTCTCAGTTAGTACGTCATTTACCGTATTGATTTGTTTTAGAAAGCCATGCTTTTATAAATTTACCTTTGCATTTATTTCTACTCAGCTTGACTGGATAATTGGGGATCTAAATTTTAGTCACACGGACCGAGGAATTTTTTAGTAAGCGATCGAGCCTTAAAGCGATCGAACTGGATTCAAAATAATTTCTGAGATGAAGTTTTATAATTTCGTCTAAGACGCATGACTAGCTTTTTTTAATATATTGGATGTAGACCATGGGAAAACATAGGTTCCAGTCGATACCAAGCTTTTTATCTGCAAATTTAGAACCACGATCGGAAGTTTTTCTAAGTAATGAGATGCAGAATAGTCTAGATAAATTAGAAAATTTCGCTACGGGAAATTCTCATTTAGAAGGCTTCTTAAGCTCTTTACCAGATTCTTGGATTGATAAATTTTCAAATCAACTTTTGAATCTAGGTGACAATTTATACTCTTATCACTCAAGCTTAGATCAGGATATAAAGACATCTGAAGGAGGTCTATGGTGGATTCATGAAGGAGGAGTACGTCTTCTGGTCTATGATGATGCGCGATCCCATGAAGTATCAATTGTACATTTGACGGCAGGAATGTCTTTTGTCCCTATTCATGACTTAATACAGTGCCGTACACAGCGCAATTCGATCGGAGACTCAGTACAAATTCATTCAGCCTTTTCAAGCTACCGATTTATTGCGTCCCAAGATACCGTTCTTGCGTATTTAGATCCCGAATCATTGCAACTTTTATTACAACAATCTGATCAATTGGCCGAGTTTATTCTAACGCAATGGCAGTCTTGGAAATCTCAACTTGAGATAAAGCAACCTAACGATAATCAGGCTTTAATATCACAAGATTTAGCATCATCATCTCTTGACAGTATCCAAAATTCCGATCGTGCGAAGTTCTTAAATTTAGAGCCGAACTCCAGTCGTTCTCGTTTTAAACCTATTCAGTCTCGTTTAAAGGTTGATGCAAATCAGTCAAAATCTAAGTTAGTCTCTAAGCCTGTTTCAGCAATCCCCACCTCGCCCGTTTCCAATGTTGTGGAGTTTCCCACAGCGCGACGGGGACGACGACGATCGCCTTGGCAATCCACGCCATTTATTGAGCAGCAGAGTGTGTCAGACTGCGGCCCCACCTGTTTGGCCATGATTTCGCAGTATTGGGGACAACGCTATACCTTGCCCCAGTTACGAGAATTGTGCCATGTGGGGCGATCGGGTGCGCGGTTACAACATCTCGCCAAAGCAGCCGAGGCATTAGGGTTTCAGGCTCGTCCAGTGCGGGCAAGTTGGAGTTATTTAGGCAAATTGCGATCGCCTTGGATTGCCCATTGGGACGGCGAACATTATGTGGTGGTCTATCCATCCCGTGGACGCAAAGTCATTGTGGCCGATCCGGCTGGGAGTCGGCAAAAGATTTCGATCGCGGAGTTTCAGCGTCATTGGAGTGGTTATGCGCTGTTGTTGGAGCCGACGGCAGAATTTTATAATCAAAAACCAGAGAAAGCGCAATCCTTAAGTCGATTTGGGGCGTTATTGGGCCGGGAATCGACGGTTTTGATCCAAATTATTGGCATTACGTTGCTGGCTCAAGTATTTGGGTTAGTTGCGCCGATGTTTACCCAGATTATTTTGGACCAAGTGGTGGTGCAGAAGAGTTTGAGTGCGCTCCATGTGTTTTCGATCGGAGCCTTAATTTTTGGAGTGTGGCGGGTTGGGTTGATAGCCGTTCGACAATATTTATTGGATTACTTTGCCAATCGCTTAGATCTCACC
>JAJAYH010000308.1 GCA_026786325.1 Alkalinema sp. CAN_BIN05
ATTTTGATTGGCCGAGAACAGACACTTAAAAAATAGGACGAGACAATCTAAAATACATATCGAGTTTGGGTAGACTTTTTGTCTAGAATTTAATGAAAAATTATTGAAATCGTCTACATTCAGTCGTATTATAGTGGTAGTTTATACTTGGAATGGAGATTCAATTCGATTGATTTCTGCACGTAAAGCCGATCGTTCTGAACGTCAGCAATATTTGGAGGGATGAAGATGGAAGAAACCTACGATTTTAGTCAAGGTAAACGAGGGGCGATCGATCCAGTTCCTTCAGGCAAGACGCGGATTACGATTCGATTAGACGATGACATCTTGGCTTGGTTTCGAGAGCAAGTGCATTTATCCGGCGGTGGCAACTATCAGACATTGATCAATGATGCCATGCGTCAACATATGCAACAACAGCGCGAACCATTAGAATCGATCTTACGGCGTGTTTTGCGAGAAGAATTGAATCGTTAATCGAAGCGGTAATGCCGTAGTTTGGAGGGTCGCGATATATGAATTCTTAGACCCTCAAACCCCATTTAAACCGCTGTCGGCAAAGGTTCTAGAACGATCGCCGTCCGTTCTCCAGGTTTCGGCTCTAGGACGCGAGTTTTCAATGCTTTTGAGATTAATTGTTCTTGTAACTGTGATGGGCCACCGTCTGCTTTTAGGATTTTAATCAGCAATCCTTCAAAATTAATATCGCCGCCCGCTGCTGTCGGGAGCATGACCTGTGGCGTAACCCATTGTGCCAATTCTAATGCGCTAGATGTGCCTTTAATGAATGCACCGACCAAGGGTAATTTCAAATCAATCATAGGCGTTAACACTACATCGATCGCCCCGATTTGCTTCAATTTTGGTGAATGATAACCATGGGGTTCGTAATACAAGGTTGTGCCTTGAACTAAGTCTTTAATCACGTAGGCATTTTCTTTTGTGCCGGGACCAACGGTAGATCCTTCAAGGGCTTGAATTTTCACTTTGCCATCTAAGGTAAAAACCCGATCGTGTTTGAGTTCAGTCACCTGAGTGAAGCCCAATGATGTCGCGACTTTGGCCGCAGACGGGGAACCTACGATCGGAATTGATTTATCTAATGCCTTGAGCGTTGCTGGATGAGCGTGATCTTCCAAGCCTTGAGATAACAAAATTAAATCAATGTTTTCTGGAATCGATCGGTCTTGTTTGCGAAATCCACGGAAAAACCACTTCGCACTACCAAACATCAAATCCCCAACCAGCCAAGGATCCATCAAAATTCGGGTTGTTTTCTCGCCCTCACCCAGTTCAATTAGCCAAGAATTGCTGTCTAACCAAGTGAGATACATGAGAAATTCTCCAAAGGATCAAATGGGGTTCACGTCTAACTACAAATCAGTTCAACGTCATTCCAGATTATCATTTTAGGTCGGCTGACCGATCGGCTGACCCTACCCTCCGTCGGTACGGATCACATCCCAAACTGAGATTGCGATCGTAGACTGCACTCAAAATCACACTCAAAATCACACCCAATCATTACACCCAAAAAGCTACGCCCAAGCATCATTACCACTGGTGAGTTCCACCGTATAACCCTCCCCAAACGCTTCAACCACATCTCCATTCCGAAGCTTGCGACCTCGGCGGGTTTCAATGGTGCCATTCACTCGTATTTCGCCCGATTGAATCAACACTTTTCCTTGGCCGCCTGTGCCCACCATGCCCACTACTTTTAGAAATTGGTCGAGCTTAATAAAATCGCCCGCTTGTTCACCATGGGCATTCTCATAAAACTCTTCCTGATTCTCCTGTAAAACATCATCCATGGATTCCACCACTCATCTATATATAAAGTCCGGAATCCATATTCCCACAGATCTATTGCATTCCGCTGTCTCGATATCGCTTAAATAACGCTATCAAACATTATGAGCCTGTTAAAAAATCAAAAAAATTGCCCTGCCCCTGTTGGATTTCTCACAAACAGTCCGACAGGACACAGAACAGTTGAACGTGTCTTTAGTATCTCACTGATGCTTAATGCCTTGGCTCGTCGTTAGGGCCAGTTTATCTATTGGCTATTCCCTGAGCTGATGCCTGAAACCTGATAATGCGCTGATCAGATTCTGTGATCACAGTGCAGCAGTTCGGCTACACTACAGGTCTTGTATAGATACCAATTCATACTCTATATTTAGCGTTTGTCATGAACTTCCTCTCTTTGACCTATGCCCTCTTTCTGTTAGGGACATTGGGTATTTATTGGTCAGTCTCTGGAACCCATCTCAAAATGTGGGTTTTGGTCGTTGCGAGTTTGCTGTTTTATGCATCGCTTCAGCCGCAATATATTCTATTGCTGTTGGCCCTAACCTGGATCACGTTTCAACTGGGTCGGGCGATCGGGGCACCACCGGATTGGCGGATTGAGGATTGGCAGTTTGCCCAACAAGACTGGAATCGTCGCCGCCTTCAACTTCTGATGTTGGGTGTATTTATTCAGCTTTTTTTACTGTTTAGCTTCAAATCGATCGCACTCCTAGCCCTATCAAGCATTGCCGCCCTGTTCCATTTGAACCTCGCACCAACGGAAACAGCGCTCAAAACCCTAAATGCATTAACGCCCGTGGGCTTGAGCTTTTTTACCTTTGAATGTATTTCCTATTTGGTGGATGTCTACCGGGGTGCGCCTGCGTCGAGAAGTTTTCCTAGGTTTGCCAGTTACAAACTCTTTTTCCCAAAGGCCATTTCTGGACCAATTACCCGCTATCCACAATTTATCACTCAAATCCAAAGCGTAACCTTTCCCCGTGCTGACCAAATCACTGAGGGGCTTTGGTTGATTGCCTGCGGTGCGGTTAAAAAAGGGATTTTTGCAGATCATTTAGGCACGTTTACTGCTCTGAGTTTTGAGAATATTCCTCGGGCCGGGAGTGGAGATCTTTGGCTGGCGTTGATTGCCTATGGGTTCCAGATTTATTTAGACTTTAGTGGTTATGTCGATGTGGCTCGTGGAAGTGCGATGTTGCTGGGGATACAGTTGCCGCAAAATTTTGATTTTCCTTATTTCAGTACCAATTTGGCTGATTTTTGGCGACGCTGGCACATGACGCTTGGGGATTGGCTGCGGAATTATTTATATTTTCCGCTGGGTGGATCTCGGCGCGGGCTGCTGCGGACTTATGGAAATTTGATGCTGGTGATGTTGGTGTGTGGGCTGTGGCATGGTGCGACTTGGGGCTTTGTGCTGTGGGGAATGGTGCATGGGTTGGGGTTGATCGTGCATCGGTTGGTCGATCGTTGGAGCGATCGGATCCCTGCTATGGCTACATTTTGGGCGAGTTTGCCTGGAATTTTTGTGGCTTGGTTCTTTACGCAGTCCTTGGTGATGTTGAGCTGGATTCCGTTTCGAGTGACGCAGTTTAAGGATGTAGGCTTGTTTTTTAGCAGTTTGTGGGGAAAGACGGCGGATCCACAGTTTTTGAGTAAGGTGTATGGTGAGACGTTGAAGCTAACGCCGGGGCAGTTGAGTATTGGGTTGAGTTTATTGTTCCTGGGAATGGCGATCGCGTATTTGTTCCATCGGGGTCTAAAAGTTCAAATAAACTGGTATCTCAAGCTTCTCCTTGTTCCAATTTGGCTTTACGCTGTTTATTTACTTGCACCACAGGGTGTAACGCGGTACATCTATTTTGATTTCTAGTTGTTAGAATATTTATTCTTGCCTAAGGTTTCCCAATGCGTCCTGCTCTGAATAGCCATAACTCGTCTGATGCGATTCCAAGTGATGGAACTCTGAGTAATGTGACGTTGAGTGATTCTTCAAATCCTTCGTTTGATCCGAATGTGACTCGTGTGCGCGATTGGGGCACGGTGACGACACTTGAAGAGACCGATCGGTATCGGATTAATCGGATTGAAGTGAGTCCGGGACAATCAATGTGTATGCAGATACATTACCACCGCAGCCAGCATTGGGTGGTTGTGTCAGGGACGGCGACGGTGACATGCGGCGATCGGGAATTGCGGCTGATTCCGAAACAGTCTACTTATGTGCCGATGCATACGAAGCATCAAGTGCGAAACAGCGGCGTGATTCCGTTGGTGATGATTGAGATTCAAAATGGCGAGTATCTGGGCGAAGACGACATCATTCGGCTATAAAAGTAGAATTATTAGCTATTTCTACAACGCATTCTTTTTATGACTTATCCATTGCCTGAGTTTTACAACAGATCTCGTGTCGGTCAAGTGTGGCGCGTTCCGTACCAAAAACGATCGCACCAAGCGCAGCAATGGGCCGTTCAGCAATCTATTTCCCCCGCGAGTCACGATAAAACGCGTATTGCATTATTGGCGATCGATGTCCAAAATACCTTTTGCATTCCCGAGTTTGAACTGTTTGTGGAGGGATCATCGGGCCAAGGTGCAGTGGACGATACGGCAAGGCTTTGCGAGTTTATATATCGGAATTTAGGCCAGATCACCACTATCATTCCGACCATGGATACCCATCGGGCCATGCAGATTTTCCATGCTATTTTTTGGATAGATGGTTCGGGAAATCACCCGGCTCCTGTTGCTACGCAGATCACGTTGGATGATGTGGAATCGGGGATTTGGCGCGTCAATCCTGCCCTTGTTTCTAGTCTGGGTCAGGACGAGGCGGCACTTCAAGCCCATGCACTGCACTACGCCCGCCAACTTACGAATAACGGCAAATATCCCCTGACCATTTGGCCCTATCACTCAATGTTGGGGGGCATTGGTCATGCGTTGGTGTCGGCATTTGAAGAGGCTTGTTTTATTCATACCGTTGCCCGATCGCAGCAAACGCAATTTGAACTGAAGGGTGAAAATCCACTGACCGAGAACTACTCGATTCTTCAGCCAGAGGTGCTGACGGGATCAGGGGGGCAATCGATCGCATTCAAGAACGATCGGTTAATCAATCAGCTTTTGACCTACGACGCGGTATACATCGGCGGACAGGCAAAGAGTCATTGTGTAGCTTGGACCATTGCAGATTTGCTGAATGAAATTCAACGTCGTGATCCAAAACTTGCCGATAAAATTTATCTCCTCGATGACTGTGCCTCTCCGGTTATCGTGCCCGGAATTGTTGACTTTAGTGATGTCGCAGAAGCAGCCTACGATCGGTTTGCGATGGCCGGGATGCACCGGGTTTCGTCTTTGGATGCGATCTTTTCGGGGTAAATTAAACGGTTTTAAATGAGTGAATTGTAAAGAAATATTCCTAAATCTTAAGATATTATGTTGCTCATTTGCTACGAATACACTAGGGTGACAGAAGGAGAAACGCTCCACCCTAATTCTGGGGAAATTTTATAGCGTCAACTGCGGGCATGTCTAACCCCACCTCCGACAAAGCGTCCCTCCAGCTTTTGTTGTTTGTCGATCGTCGTCCTGGAACCCGAGAGCAAGTTCGTCAGATTCGTGTACTTTTGCAAGATTTACAGCAAAGTAAAACCTTTGATCTGAAGGTAATTGATGTAATTGAGCATCCTTATTTGGCTGAACGGTTTCGGATTATCGCCACCCCATCACTAGTTAAAATCTCCCCCGAACCCAAGCAAACTCTAGCGGGATTAAACCTAGCCAGTCAGCTTCAATTGTGGTGGCCTCGGTGGGAAAGTAGTACAGGTTATCTGCCTCCGTCTGATCTTTTTTCTCAGGCTGATCAGTCGGACGATTCGATCGGACCTGATGTTGGAGAAGGCTTTCTTGACAATGTGCGACTGGATGATGTGGGGGATTTGGCTCAACATGCCGAGTTAATTAAGCGTTCTGATGAAGTTTTTCAACTGCGACAAGAACGAGACGATCTGGCTTCTCAATTGCGATTCCGCGATCAAATAATCGCCATGCTAGCCCATGATATTCGCAATCCTCTGACCGCTGCATCGATCGCGGTTGAAACGCTTGAAATCGCCAATCGTCCTTCAACGGATGAGAGCAATCGTTACGTTACGCCTGCGATGCGAACGAAGTTGTTGCACCAAGCTCGGACTCAGTTGCGCATTATGAATATGATGATTACCGATATTCTCGAAGCGACTCGAGGCCATCATGCTGGGATTGAGATTAAGCCTATTGCGTTAGATTTGGCTTCGGTTTGTGGAGAGGTAATTCAAGCGCTGGATTCTAAAATGGCTGAAAAAAATCAGCATCTCACCACCGACATTCCTAGTGACTTACCGCCTGTTTATGGTGATCCCGATCGGATTAAGCAGGTCATCTCAAATCTTTTGGATAATGCCATCAAGTACAGTCCCAGCTCCGGGACGATAGATCTGTCCATCCTGCATCGTACTGCCCAAAAAATCCAAATTAGTATTTCAGATAATGGTCTAGGAATCCCCGATGTGAGCCGTAACCACATTTTTGAAGAGCATTACCGCCTAAAGCGAGATGAATCACAGCAAGGCTACGGGATCGGTCTATCGGTTTGTCAACAAATTGTGCGCGCTCACTATGGCCAAATTTGGGTGGATTCCGCTCCAGATCAAGGCAGTCGCTTTCACTTTACCCTTCCTGTTTATCGGTCTTAATTTTAGACGGACGACCTAGAGTTTTAGTCTAGAGATGATGACTTTAGTCTTTATACTACGTAAAATTACAGATGTAACAGTACTTAGATATCTTCTAAGTAGCTGAAGATAGTATTTCATACATTCATTACGGATACGATCGGTTATCTATGGAGCATGAACAAACGTATTGACGACTTGCTGTATGGAGCTTAGTGGTTTTTTCAGATCATTACGCTTTTTCAAATTAGCTCACTAATAAGCACCTGTATGAGTCATGTTTTGGGTTGAATCTGATTAGATCAAAAATGCTCAACTTTATAATTTCCCACTTCACATTTACTCAGTGTTTTGAATTTGATCTGTAGTTCAGCTATTTCTTATATTTTACAAGAAAATATTCACCGTTACTTTATGGAGGTCATACGGCTGTAAATGAGTGTTATTACGGTATTCCTTAGGGAATTAGACCTTTATAAGTGGTGAAGAGGCAAATTTTCGATTGTAAATCTTCTATTCTTTTCGGATTATGCCTAGAGGCTAAGAGGGTTGGGTTAGGACTTAAAATATCGAACTATTTTCACGGGTAGACATCATGCAACATGCTCATTCTCTCGTCCGATCGTCTCGTTCCGTTTCGGCTCCCTTGCAAGTCGGTATTTATGAATGCGAAGTTCATTTGAAATTTCGGATGATTGAAGAAGGCAAGCTTCCGAACGATCGTACAGAGCTTCTGGAAATGTTGCTCGAAGCCTATGGTTATGGCACAGACGAGTATTTGGAGCCGTTGCAGGTGGAAGTGCGGGCGGAAGCAATTGAAGAGATGTCTGCTTCTCCTAAGATGCGACGGCAGTTGATTCGGTTGCGGAACTCAAAGGAGTTGGTTTAGCCTTTTTTCGGCTTTAACCCTAGGAAAAGACCTTAAAAGATTTGGGCTTAGATGGCCATCTGGTTTGAAATCTAGTCTAAGCTGAAGGTCTAAGCAAGCTTCGATCGTCTAGACTGGGTTTTCAGGTAATCCTTAAGCCGTGGACCATCTGCTATGACGACCGTTTTAGATTCAGCCCGCGATCGTGCCCTTGATTTGATTCGCCGCTACAAGCATCAAGTCGATTATTTAGCCATTCGGTTAGAAGCCTCCGAGGGATCGGATGTGTTGCTGCGTGGGTTACGCGTGGAGACTCTGAGTGAGGGCATGTCGATCGGTGGGCATGTGCGAGTTTGTCATCGTGGAGGCTGGGGTTTTTCAAGCTTTAATCGTCTCGATCAACTAGAGATGCGGGTTCAAGAAGCGATTTCGGCAGCGCGCTTAGTGGGCACGGAAGAAACGATGATGGCGGAGATCAAAATCGTCGAAGAAATTTGTCGAATGCCCATGGAAAAGCGGGATCCCCGTCAGGTTAGTCTGGCCGAGAAAAAAGCACTCTGTGAACACTATGGCGAGGTTCTCCGCAGTGTGGACAGCCGTATTACGACGTTGTCTGTGCGCTATGGGGACGTGACTCAACGATCGGTGTTGGTTACGTCTGAAGGCACGATGATTGATCAGACTTGGGCCGATTTGGAAATGCGGTTTTCGGCGACGGCTCGGTCTGGGGATCAGGTTCAGACGGGACGGGAAACCATGGGATCGCGGCGTGGGTTTGATGATTTGCGATCGTTAGAAGTTCAAGTTCAAAGTGCAGCCGAACGTGCGGTCAGAGCGCTTTCATTGCCGACTGTTCAGGGCGGAACCTATACCGTGGTAATCGATCCGGTTTTGACGGGATTATTTGTTCATGAGGCATTTGGGCATTTGTCTGAGGCGGATATGGCCTATGAAAATCCTGATTTACTAGAAACTATGAGTCTGGGGCGGCGATTTGGGCCGGAGAATTTGCAGATTTTTGATGGTGCTAAGTTGCCGGGGCATCGGGGTAGTTATTTTTATGATGATGAAGGGGTTCCGGCGACGAATACGCAGTTGATTGAAAATGGTGTGTTGGTGGGGCGACTTCATTCTCGTGAGACGGCGGGGAAACTCGGTGAGATGCCGACGGGAAATGCGCGCTGCTTGAATTATCACTATTCGCCTATTGTCCGCATGACAAATACCTGGATCGATCGGGGATCAACGCCTGTGCCGGATTTGTTGAGTGGGATCAAGGAAGGCGTGTATGCAAAAAATTGGCTAGGCGGGATGACTAATGGTGAGATGTTTACCTTTACGGCTGGAGAAGCTTGGATGATTCGCAATGGTGAGTTGGCGGAAGCAGTACGGGATGTGACGCTCTCGGGGAACGCGTTTCAGACGTTGGCAGATATTGAGGGCATTGGCGATGATTTCTTTTGGGATGAGTCGGGCGGTTGTGGAAAGGGCGGTCAGAGTGGGTTAGCGGTGGGTTGTGGTGGTCCGAGTTTGCGGATTCGGGATGTGGTTGTGGGTGGGGATGCAGAGGACGATTAGAGATTGCCTTAATCCGTGAACAAGGGTCGGCATACTAGGGGGCTGCTGGAGCTGATAACTAGATGCATCCCCTAGCATGGTCAAATCGACCTTATAGGACTACATAACGAGTCACGGCGAGAGAGCCTGCTAGAGCAGATGCAGCCAGGGAAAACAATGCTGAACTGAATACCCACCAAGCAGCACCAGCAGCAACTTTCCGGGTTTCGCGCACTTGCTTTTGGGTCGCATGTTTGATGGCTTCAAGCCGTCTTTGCGTTTCATGCTGAACTCGTTCTACTTGGTTCAGCACCCCATTGCGAGCCGATTCAACCTGGCCAACAATTCGGTTTGCATCGGCTTCGGAGATATCGTCCCGCGAACTCAATAGCGCCACCAACGTACCTCGATCGAAGTGGGTCAGCCGATCGCTTAGGGCTTCTAATCCGAGTTGTGGATCATTAAACAGTTTGCCAAAGTCCTGCTTGATTCCGTCATAGTTCAACTCGGGGCGTTCCAAGTTATTCAAGTAGGTTCGCACACTTTCAAATCCTTTATCAATGGTAGATTGAACGGCCTGTTGGACTTTCTTGATCTGAGCTTTAGCGGCCTCGAAATTAGCCTCTACCTGATCGGCAATATGATTGGCTTCTTCCTCCGTCATGTCTTTCCGTTGGGCCAACAGCGCAACAAAAGTACCGCGATCGAATTGCGCCGCTCGATCGCCTAAACTGGCGAGTCCCGCGCGCGGATCGTGGAGCAACAGTTGAAGATCGCGCTTAATTCCTTCTGGATTTAACTCTTCTTTATGGGTCTGTTGCAGATAACTTTCCAAATTCGATTCAAAGTCAACGGCCTTTTTCTGGACCCGGTTCGCCAATCGTCTTGGGGCTTTGATGACGCTACGCAGGGCTGATTGCACTTGATCAATCGTTTGATTGACTTGTTCTTCCGTCAGATCATCGCGCTGACTTAACAGCTTGACCAATGTTTCACGATCGACATGGGACAACCGCTCCTGCAAGGCATAGGTACCTGCTTTTGGATCATTGAACAACGTCGCCAAGTCCCGTTGAATCCCTTCAGGGTTGAGTTCTTCAAGCTTGGTTTTTCGGAGATAATCAGCCAGCGCTTGAGTAGTCTGTTCATACTGTTCTTTAGCCTTGCCTGCCAGCTTTCGTGGGGCTTGAACAAGGGTATCGCGCACCGACTCCACTTGATCAAGCACCTGATTTACCTGTTCTTCGCTCAGATCCTGGCGTTGGCTCAAAAGCTGGACCAGGGTATCACGATCGAACTGTGAGAGCCGATTGCGCAAAGCATTTGCCCCCGCTTCCGGGTCATCGAATAGCATCTTGAAATCTCGTTGAATGCCTTCCGGACTCAGTTCTTCTTTGTGAGTGTCGCGGAGATAGTCTGATACTTTTTGGCGCAGTTCTTGCGCTTGTCCTTGAAGCAGATTGTGTGACTCTTGGCCTTGCGATAAGACCCGATCGCGCGTCTTATCGAGTTGATAAATAGCTTCGCTCAATTCCTCACGATTAAGGTCTTGGCGCTGACTTAGCAACTGCTCCAGAGTCGGGCGATCGAACTGGCCCAGACGCTGACCCAAGACATCAAACCCCACTTCCGGATAGGCTAGCAACGGTCCAAAGTCACGGGCGATCGCGTCTGGATTCAAGTCAGCTTTACTAGTAGACCGTAAATAATACTCAACGTTCTGGCGCAGATCTTGCGATTGTTTTTGGGTGGCTGCGGTCTGAGCTGTCGTCAGCACGTCAACCCGAATGGCGTCCAACTGACGGGCTAAATTTTGAATCCTTGGGGGCGTGATGTCATCTCGTAAACTAAGTACTTGGACAAAGTATTCCCGATCGATCGACATCAATTCTTGCTGGATCAGACTTGGGTCAGCGGCAGTATCATAAATCACATGGCGAAATTCTTCCTTAGTATTCTCCTGATTGAGCTTCCAGGGAGGTGAAAACAACAAATAATCCTCTAAATCAGCCTGGATAAGACTAAACGGCTTGGCCATAGACTTTCCATTAGATTGGCCGTCGCTCTTAGCCTTTACACTACTGCCCAACGTCCTTAGTTGTAATCCAATCTTCTCCACATCCAAATCTGATAGATCAACATTTTGCAAGACTCGACTCAGCACCGCTGTCGCGCCAAACTGCAAGGCTCTGGTGGTCATATTGCCGTCGGCACTATCTTGCTTAGACGCTGATTTAATCAGTTGACTGAGTTGATCACTAAACTTGCCCGATTTCAGATCTTGGGGTGCGGCTGACTTCAATTGTTGAATCAATTCTTGTGGATCGATCGCATCTTTAGAACTAACCACTTTTTTCCAGGCGGCTTCTAGCTGATCCGTGATGCGATTAACATCTTTCTTCGAGAGATCGGTGCGACTGCTGACTAATTTGGCCAACGTGTCACGATTGACATTTTTGAGTAGATCACTACTGCCGATGGCGCTAAAATCGACCTCCTTAAGCAACCTTTCAAACTGTCCTCCTAGTTGATCAACATTCAACTGAGGCAACTGCACTTGGTCTAAGGAACGTTGCAATGTGGTCCGAATGCTATCCGGGTCAAAGCCTGATGTTAACTCACGGCGCACGGCGGCGGTAACTTCTTCAGCCGTTGAAACGATTTGATTCTTCGCGAGGTTTGCGCCAAAAACAGCGCTACCCGTGCCCAACAAACCCTGGACTCCTGTTGTGGCGGTGCTAATAATCGATCCCATCAATGAACCCACGGCAGTCGATCCAAACCAAGTCAGCAAGGTGAAGAAAATAGCCCAAATAATCACACCAATGATGGACCCAATCATGGGACTCCCCACCAAACTTAGCTTGACTGCCAAGAAGGTAGCGAGGAATAGGGCAATGCTAACGC
>JAJAYH010000309.1 GCA_026786325.1 Alkalinema sp. CAN_BIN05
TCGGCCCCAAAGTCAATTTGTGGCCGAGTTCATTGGTGATACCAATATTATTTTGGGCAAAATTGAAGGCTCCCATCCGTCAATGTTGTGGGTGAAGTGTGATGAGGGGGAGTTATTTCAAGTCCAGCCCATTTCCACTGGAAGTAAGCTCTTGACATCGGGCAGAGTGGCAATTAATTTGCGGCCTGAAAAGGTGGAACTATTACGATCGGACACGCGTGCTAATGGAAAAAATTTGGATGGAAAGAATTGTTTTGAAGGTTCGTTGGTGAGCACATTGTATCTAGGGACTCATGTGAATTGTGTCATTCGATTACGATCGGGACGGACATTGTTAGTCCGGCAACCGTCGCCGGAGGCCGTTTCTAAAATTGCAGGTCCGGTTTACGTCGTGTGGAGTCCGCACGATTGTTTGGCATTGCCAGTTCCAAGCTGACAATGTTTGTTGTTTGACTTTTGTTTATTTAGTCTTTTGTTTTGTTGGTTTCTAGCGATGGATTCTGAACTCTTTTCACCCAAACCTCGATCGCGCCGCCAATTGCTTAAGATGGCAACATCTGGTGCGTTTGGATTGGGGTTATCTCAAATTTTGTCGGGGTGTGGCTGGCGGTTGGGGAATGTACGATCGGGTCAGAGCAACACGAGTTCGCCGAATGAGTTGTTTTTGTATACTTGGGCACAATATGTTGATGACGAATTGTTCAAAGACTTTCGTGATGTGACGGGTTTACGGAGCATTCGTGAATTATTTGACTCGAATGAAAAAATGATGGCAGCCTTGCAAGCGGGCAAGGGCCAAACCTTTAGTGTGCTCTATCCCAGCGAATACTTTATCCCAAAACTTGTAAAAGCAGATTTGTTGGCTGAATTGGATCACGATCGGGTTCAAGGGCTTGATAATTTGATGCCACAATTTCGCCGATCGATGGCAGATTTAGATAATCATTATGGAGTTCCTTTTGCTTGGGGCACAACGGGATTAATTTATAATCAAGAAAAGATTCCGGAAGGCATTGAAAATTGGGACTATCTTTGGAAAAACAAGGAGAAGCTGACTCGAAAAATGACCTTACTTGATGATTCTCGTGAAGTCTTGGGATGCGCATTGAAGTCATTGAACTATAGTGTTAATGAAACAAATCCCGATCGAATTAAGAAAGCCTATGAGAAATTGACTATTTTGAAACCTCATATTGCAAGTTTTACCACCGATGGTTGGCGGACTCAGCTTGCGGCAGGAGATTTGTGGGTGGCGATGGGATATTCGTCAGATGCAATCGGGCTTTTAAAAGAGAACCCAAAACTACGCTACATAGTGCCAAAACCTGGAGGATCTCGCTGGAGTGATTGGATGGTTATTCCTAAAGCGGCTCCTAATCCAAATGCAGCCTATCAATGGATCAATTATCTTTTGAAACCGGATGTAGCGGCAAGTGTAGCTCAACGATTGGCTGTAACAACGCCTAACGCAAATGCAATTCCATTACTGCCTCAAGAATTACAGCGCAATACGGTTAGCTATCCGACAGCCGATGTGATGGCGCGATGTGAAAGCATGACGGCATTAACGGATGATGCCGAGAAACTTTATAATAAGTATTGGACGCAGCTTACGAGTTGATAGCGCGCGTTGAGGGGAATTGAACAATTATCATTTATCAATTTAGTATTATGGCTTCTTCTCCTGTATCTAATTCATCCCAATCTTGGTTTCAGCGACTAGAACCGTTTTTGATGTTAGTTCCAGCGGGACTATGGTTATTTTTGCTATTGATATTACCAACCTTACTAATCTTTCAATTGAGCTTAGTGCCGGGAATTAGACCTGGAGATTTAGTCAATCCATCCAGTTTAGAAAACTACTTTAAAATTTTTGAGCCATCAGTGTTGTGGGTGATTCTAAGATCCATCGGCCTTTCTTTATTAACAACCCTATTCTGTTTGATTCTTGGATTTCCGGTAGCCTATTGGATTGCATTACTTGCCCCAGAACGTTGGCAAAACCTATTGTTGCTAGGGTTTGTTTTGCCACTATGGACTTCTTCACTACTGCGGACCTATGCCTGGATTAGTATTTTACGACCGACAGGAGTATTGAACACAATATTAACGACATTGCATTTACCAACATTAGATGTAATGAATCAACTTCCGGCTGTTTTGATTGGAATGACCTATAGTCTTTTGCCCTATATGGTCTTGATTTTGTATTCATCCCTCGAAAAACTCGATCGTCGCCTCCTCGAAGCCGCTGCTGATTTGGGTGCCCCGCCTAAAGATGTTTTCATGAACGTCACTGTCCCGCAAGCATTACCTGGAATTGCCGCAGGAGTTCTGTTGGTGTTGATTAATGCGATCGGAGACTTTATCAATCCCGAACTTTTAGGTGGCCCGTCGAGTATGACGGCGGCTCGCTTGTTGTATAGGAAATTCCTGGGAGCCTCACCCGACTGGGGTATGGGCAGTGCCCTTAGTGCATTACTGATTATGCTTGTCACCCTTGCTATTGTCTGCCTAGTCAAATATGGCGACAAAAATGCTCGCAGTATCTAGGCCATAAAAATCCCTAATCCAAACGCACCAATCTAAAATCTGATGGTTATTTCAAAAGCCAATTTATCTCCTCGATCGAACATTATTACCAAGCCACTGTGGCAAGCGTGGTGGACACTATTGATGTTTGGATTCATGTATTTGCCGATCGCAGTATTGGCCTTTTATAGTTTCAATGAATCCGCTATCAGCGCTCAATGGACTGGATTTTCGTTTAAATGGTATTCCCGATTTTTTAACGATGAACGTATTTTGCAATCCCTGTCAGATAGTTTGAAAGTGGCATTGGGTTCAGTCACGATCGCAGCATTTTTGGGGACATTGATGGCAGTGGGATTGGCTCGATATCGCTTTTGGGGACGAGATGTTTATCAGAATGCGGTATATTTGCCTCTAATTATTCCAGATATTTCCATTGCTGTGGCGACATTAGTCTTTTTGGCAGCGATGACGGTGCCCTTGAGTTTGGGGACTATTATTACAAGCCATGTGGTGTTTTGTTTGGCCTATGTGGCCTTAGCGGTTTCGACCCGAATTAATAGCCTAGATTCACACCTCGAAGAAGCGGCTCAAGATTTGGGTGCAACGCCGTTTGAATCCTTTCGCTTAGTATTATTGCCGCAATTGTATCCAGCAATTATTTCGGGCTGTTTGTTGGCGTTTGTATGCAGTATGGATGACTTTTTGATTGCGAGTTTTACGGCAGGTGGTGGCATCAATACCTTACCCATGGAGATTTATAGCCGAATTCGCACCAATCTCACGCCCGATCTCAATGCGCTGAGTGTGGTGTTGATTGTGGCTTCGGGGCTGGTGGTGCTTCTGGCAGAGTTTATTCGTCGTCAGTCCCAAGCGAAACGATCGCGAGTTTAATCTGTAGACGATCTCAGATCTATGCTTGAATTATGCCTCTTAGATTATGCCTTTTGTTCTGGTTCATCAAAAATAGCAGCGTGGTCAAAGACAAACGATTGCGGATGACGAATAATTTCAAAACCGAGTTTCAAAACTGCTTCAGCCGGAAAAGTGGCAATGGCGATCGCTTTGAGTTGCTGGGGACGGAGTGAGGGACGCTGAATAAAGTAGGTACGTTTAGCGAAGAAAATGTCAGCATCTCGGGGAACGATTTTTTCATTCAGCCGATGGGCAACTTGAATCGGTTTGATGTAGCAATAATAAAATTGCTCTGGATGATGTTGTAGATAGTAAAGTCGCTCATGTTCGTGCCAGCTCATGCCAAATAATAAGGTGATAACCTCAAACCCTAAAATGTAGCAAAGGATAGGGTTACGATCGTCTTGACGAACAAAAAGCTGTAGTGCGGACTTGAGAAAATTGGACGCTTCAGATCGAGGATCTTGCAAGGCGTGCAGGTAAAACTGACTCACGTAGGCTTGAATTAGATCAGTCGTGAGGGAAGAATTTGGGCGGTGTAGACGCTTGAGCTGGTGTTCGACGCTGGTTTTGAGGTTACAGGCATTTAGAATACGATTAATCGTTTTATCGGCAGTGTAGCCCCGAAGCAAATGGCTCTGGTGAGGCAATTCAACGGAGGAGAGATCGTCGATAGTACGGAAAGAGAGCGCCATGATGAAGTGGGGGGAAGTTGCACAAGAGTAATGTTAATGATCTTTTCAGACTTTTATGCAGTCTTCAGGATGGTTTGAGGTGCAGTTCGATGAGATTATGATAATGAATCTGTTTAGATCTGTCATTAGTGGAGAAATTGCAATGGTTCAAGCAATGGTTCAGCGGGATGTAAATTGCGAGGTTGACTGTGTGAATGGCTGCATTTTAGGTGCAGAATGTCCGAATCTGGAGTTTAAAGCTCAGGCATCGAAATTCATTGAAGAGACCTCTCTAGAGAAAATGCTAGAAATGGCTGCGGCTGCGATCGATCGTCGTCGTCAAGAGCGTGCATCTGAGCCACCAAAATGGATTATTCCTGATGACATCTAAGGCAAATAGAGCAGAACCGGATAAAGCTTAAGATAACGCATCTGCTTGAGAGATGGGAATCACAATGGTAAATGTTGTGCCATGACCAATAGTTGAATGGCATGACAATTTCCCATTGTGATTTTCTGCAATGATTTGGTAACTAATAGAAAGCCCGAGTCCTGTTCCTTTGCCGACGGGTTTTGTGGTGAAAAATGGATCAAATAGCCTCGATTGAACGGCTTCAGGAATTCCACCGCCGCTATCTGAAATCGTAATATGAACGTTCTCACCTTGGGGTTTAGTTTCGATCGTAATTCTGCTAGGCCGATCGGGAATCAAGTCATATTGTTCAACGAGGGCATCAATTGCATTGCCCAAGATATTCATAAATACTTGGTTGAGCTTACCGGAATAACATTCAACGGCTGGCAACATTCCGTAGTTTTTAATCACTTCAATTTGCGGACGAGTGGGGTCGCCCTCAAGCTTACTGTGCAAAATCATTAACGTACTGTCTAGACCTTCATGCAAGTCAACAGCCCTATATTCCGATTCATCCAGCCGCGAAAAATTACGCAACGATTTGACAATTTCTAGAATCCGCTCAGCCCCAATCCACATTGATTGAAGTACTTTTGGAATATCTCGTAATAGGAAGTCGAGTTCAATACTTTCAATTTTGTCTTGAATAATCAACAGCGGTGGATTGTATTGATCCTTGTATAGATGAACGAGTTCTATAATTTTATTAATATATCGTTCTAGGTACTCAATATTCCCATAAATAAACCCAACCGGATTATTTATTTCATGGGCGACTTCAGCCACTAATACCCCTAAAGCCGACATTTTTTCAGATTCGATCAATTTGCTTTGAATAGTCTGAATGTCATGCGAAGCAAGTTCAAGAGCAACTCCGCGTTGTTCTAAAACAGATTTAGAACCTTCAAGGTCTCGAATTATCTGTTGTAAGAGATAGCCATCACGGGCATATTTATTTTCAACTTGTACCCGATCGCTGTGCGATCGTTGAAGTTGTTTATGTAAAATTCGGTTCTCTTTTTCCAGATCTTTAATCCGTTGCAGCAAAGATGTATTTGTTATGTCCATATCTAATATGTCCATATCTAATATGTTCATACCTAATGTATTCATACCTAACAGGTTCCAAGCAGAAGGGTAATAAATGTTTCTTGATGCAACCTAACTTTTCCACCAATTTCCATGGGACCAATTTCCCCATAGGTATAGAATCCCACAAAAGGCAACTCCTGCCTTGAAAATTTATTAACCCATTGACATTCTTCCTGCGTTCGTGTGCCAAGGAGTTGACGACGAATAAAGCAAGAGAACAGAAGAGCCACATCGGGGTGCGCGCCAGGATAACGATCGAAGGCGATTTTGAAGGAATCTTGAGTGGCTGCCAACACATCCTCTCTTGTCGCAAAGGCCACCTGGACTTGGGTATTGATCGGAAGATTCGTGAGGAAATTGATTTCGCCTGTTTCACGGTTGGAGCCGACGGGCAATCGTAAATAGAATTCGCCTCCCTCTTCAAAAATCGCCAACGGGTATTCAGGCGATGGTTCTAACCCTTGCAAATAGTAGTCATAGAGATCTGTCGCAGATTGACCATCTATTTTCACCACACTATTTGACGCGACTTCCGTGAGGGTTCCTATTTTACCGACAGGTTTCCAGCCATGGGCAATCCCACAGGAAAATTGTAGATCGCCGTACAGAAAAAGAAGTGTGACTGCATCGGTTAGTACTTCGCGACCAAAGAACTGATAACTCGTCTTGAACCGTTGCTGATCGGCGGTTGCGCCCCCAAAAATGGGAAACCGATCGCCTAATACTTCTTTTAATCCCTCGACGACAGCATTGGAATCGTAACCAATTCCTTCAGCGATCGTGAGACAAAGTTTTGGCGTTTCGGTGTTTTGACCTTTTCCATGCTTTACCGCTTCGGCAGCACCCGCGATCGGATCATGGGAAAGATTGCGCCCAACGCCCGCCTGTATTTGAATATCGTCTGAATAAAACAGCGTGAGAACTAGAGAATCTTGACTAAATTGAAGTTTCGATGACATTTCGCCATCAGTAGTGCCGCCAATTAGGGCAATGTTTGGAAATTTAGCATGAATGCGATCGAGAATCAGTTGATGATCGAAGTCAATGGCTGTAAGTAACAATGCGGCTATGGGAGCTGGAGTATCACTATCAAACTGCGCTAGACATTGCTCAATAACCTCTGAAATGGCAGATTCGGAATCTGGATCATTGCTATGACCGATCGTAACTTTCAACATACTATTTTCAGGTTAAGCACAACAAACGCAATAAAGACAGGCATATGTCTAACTCTAATTGTACCCAAAAGCATACTAAATTACAAAGAAGACCTGGAGGTTATCCAAGTCTCTAAGTCAAGTTAATCAGAAATCAAACTATGCACTTGCTAAAATCTGGTCAAGATTCTTAGCCGTCTCAAAGAAGTAGGCTGCATTTTCTTCTGGCGTACCGGGCAAGATTCCATGACCTAAATTGAGGATATGGCCTTTGTTTCCGGCTTTCTTCACGGTGTCTAGAATTCGAGCACGGATGAATTCCTTGGAGCCAAACAGCGCACCAGGATCCACATTTCCCTGAACAATCATATCGGGTCCGAGACGACGACGCGCATCCGCCATATCCACAGTCCAATCGACACTAACAATGTCCACACCTGTTTGGCCCATACGTTCGAGTACGCCCGCGCTGCCACTGATGTACATGACCAATGGCGTATCAGGATGGGTTTCTTTGACTTGACGGACGACGCGCTGTTGGTAGGGAAGGGCGAAGGTGTCGTAGTCAATCGGACTCAAGTTGCCCGCCCAGGAGTCAAACAGTTGGACCATTTGAGCGCCAGAATCAATCTGGAACTTGACGTAGGTGGCGATCGAGTCGGCGATTTTGCCCAGAAGAGTATGCAACAGTTCTGGCTCGGAGAAGGCCATGCGTTTGATATTGGAATAGTCTTTGGACGATTTTCCTTCGATCGCATAGGCGGCCAACGTCCAAGGCGACCCGACAAATCCGAGGACTGCCGATTTATTACCCACTTCTTGCCGCAGAGTTTGTAACACTGTCTTGACAAAGGGCAGCGATTCTTCCGGGTTCAGGGGACGTACTGCATTGATTTGCTCGGCAGTCCGAATGGGAGGATCAATGATTGGCCCTTTGCTTTCGATGATGTCGAAGTCAATGCCCATGCCGGGAAGCGGGGTCAAAATGTCGGAAAACATAATCACGCCATCGGGCTGAAAGGCGCGCCAAGGCTGAAGGGAGATTTCGATCGACAAATCAGGATTTTCCGATCGGTCTCTAAAGGATGGATATTTCTCACGCAAGTCGCGGTAGACCTTCATGTAGCGTCCAGCCTGCCGCATCATCCAGACGGGCGGGCGATCGAGAATTTCACCTTTCGTGGCTCGAAGGAGATAAGGAATTTCGCCAGTCATGTCGTCCGCCTCTATAAAACTGATATTCAACATTAGATACAGAGGTTAGACTATCACTCCAATGAACGCGATCGGGATTGGCTGGCGGTTTGTAACGTTTTTGTAATTTTTTGAGGTTGTTGTTGGAGTTCTTGAGATCTAGCCATCAGAGTTTTTCAGCTTGGCCGATTATTTGGCGTAAGGCAATGGGGAGCAAGGTGTAGTTAGACCGCGTAAAATAAAGTTGATAGGTCTCTCCGCGAAATAACATGTATCACATTGGACTTCGGGGCCGAATATTTTTATCTCACATCATTGTGATGATGATGGGGCTGGCCACGTTGCTCGTATTCGGGAGGCTATACACCTCTCGGCTATTCATAGAGCATCTTCAAACTCTAGAATTTAGAGGATTTTTGCTCTATTCGATTCGGGGAAAATTGCTGACGGGGTTTGAATCAGCTTGGGGGCGAGGGGCATTCTGGTCTGTCATTTTTGGTGGAAGTGCGGCGGCGGCGCTGAGTTATTTACTATCCAAACGGATTATGCAGCCTTTGCTTCAAATGCAACGGATTACCGACAAGTTTGCCGCTGGTGAAATGACGGCCCGAATGCCAATGAGTGATATTCCAGAACTAAACCGTTTTTCTGAAAGCTTTAACCGTATGGCTCTAGCGCTTGATAATGTTGAGCAACGCCGTCGAGAATTAGTCAGCGATCTGACCCACGAATTACGCACGCCCTTGACCATTGTGGAAGGCTATCTCGAAGGCTTAGCCGATGGCACCATTGATGCAAGTCCTGACATTTACCAACGATTAAGCGGCGAAACACAACGATTGAAACGGCTGGTGAATGACTTACAAGAATTATCTAAAGCTGAAGCAGGGTATTTGCCGATCGATGCCAAGAAGTTTGACCTGCGATCGCTTTTAAAAAAACTATACGATCGGTTTAGTGATCAATTGATTGAAAGTGAAAAACAATTGATTTTGTCTATTCCAAATCAAATTCCCCGTGCTTATAGCGATCCTGAACGAGTTGAACAGATTCTAGTGAATTTACTAGGGAATGCATTCTGCTATACCTCGGAAGGAATCGTGACGGTTCGGGCTGAGGTGAAACAAGGAATGCTATGGGTGTCCGTCATCGATACGGGAATTGGGATTGCAGACGAAGATTTGCCCCATATTTTTGAACGATTTTGGCGGTCGGACCGATCTCGAAATCGAAAATCTGGCGGGACCGGGATTGGCCTTGCGATTACAAAACATCTAGTTGAACTACAGCAAGGCACGATTCAAGTTGAAAGCACCTTGGATCAAGGCAGTACCTTTAGTTTTTCAATTCCGATCGCACAGAAAACAATTATTCCAGAGAAGCGGGAAAGTGACTGATAATAAGGTTAGGCGAAATAGTAGAATGCTTGAAAATTGAGGTAATAGAA
>JAJAYH010000310.1 GCA_026786325.1 Alkalinema sp. CAN_BIN05
AAACCCAAATCCGATCGCCACTCAGGTCTAAATTCGATCGCTAACTGTGCAAAAAACTCATGATATCCAACTTGAGAATTATGCAAAAACTCTATTGTCTTTTTCAACAACTCCCGCACCAACACATCATCACCCGCCTCAAGATCCACTTCAAACCCCAACTTTGCTAACATCAATGTCCGGTAAACCCTGCCATACAGTACATCATAACTATCTAACCCAGCCTCCAAATTACCAGACGAAATCACATGCTTCAACGGCGACTGCAACATTTGCAGATTCCATTTACACATGGTCGCCTGATTGCTATAGGCATAACGTCCACCATTGTCAAAATACGCGGCTGTGAATGCCGGATCTAATGTCGGAATGAATGCAAACGGACCATAATCAAAACTCTCCCCCGTAATCGCCATATTGTCCGTATTCAATACCGCATGACAAAACCCCGCCGCCATCCACTGCGCCACCAACGTCGCCACTCGCTGTGTCAATTCCGCATAAAACATTGCATACCGATCGGCTTCAGCAGCCAAATGTGGATAGTAAACCTCAATCACATGATCCAACAATCGGCCAATCAAATCCCGCCGTCCCAAAAAGTTCAACCGCTCAAACGTACCAAATCGAATATGCGATTCCTGGACTCGAATCATCACAGACGATCGGGTTGGCGACGGCTCATCCCCACGATACAACCCCTCACCCGTCTCAACCAAACTCAAACAACGGGACGTTCTCACCCCCATTCGATGCAACATTTCCGCCGCCAACACTTCCCGCACTCCCCCTTTCAAGGTCAACCGTCCATCACCCCCGCGAGAATAGGGCGTTGGTCCCGTTCCTTTGGTGCCTAAGTCATATAACTTGCCATCAAGGGCGCGCACCTGACCAAACAAAAACCCGCGACCATCGCCCAATTGCGGATTGTAATGACCAAACTGATACCCGTGATAACGCAAGGCCATCAAGGGTTCGCGGCCCTGAAACTTCCCAAAGGCTTCGACGAAATCTGCATCACTAACCGACTTCGGATCAAGCCCAAACTGAACTAAAATATCATCATTACGCCAACGCAGTTCATGACTCGGAAAACTTGCCGCTGCCACCACGTCATAGTAATCATCATTACCCAAATGCTCGATCGAAGGTTCGTAGTTCAGCGCAAGAATAGGATTCACGGCAATGACAAATGTGGGATCATTTGATATTATTCCACAAAATCCGAATTACTGCTTGCCACGATCCCTTAGCCTCTAACTTCTCCCGCCTCAATCAAATAATCCAACAGGCATTCAGAAGTATCAATCAATCACAAAATCAAACCATTGTGCACCTTCATAACAAGGATCAGGAACCTCTTTAAGATCATGGCCCATCAAAGTCAGCCCTAATTTACGCTCCGCCGCATTCATTCACCGATCGGGTTTGCATCAATGTGATAGACAGACGTTGTGGTAGCCAAACATTCCCGCCGAATCGCAAATCACTTGATCGTTATCGTAAGATTTTGCTGTGAGGAATTATCTAGTATTGTATGCATAATCATCTCATGTCCTAACTATTCGGGCAATCGCTATATCAGCGAAGACAAGGCGATCGGCAATGACATCCGGTCAGAATTCACAACTAGGCTAGCCATAAGACCTCTAGCTCCGAGTGTACTTACTTATTCATATTGTGTTAAAAAAATTGCTTGATGATCTTTTGTTCATGTCCTTATGAAATGTGGGCAAACATGCATTAATTACTTTTATAAATTCTACTCCCAATCATCCCTCTACGGGTTTAATCCACGCAGCAAACTCGGTTGCAAATGTGCCGTTGAGAATCGATCGCCGGATCTCCTGAGTAAATCGCACCAGCGCAGTGATGTTGTGAATTGAAAGCAATGTATAGGCTAAAAGCTCCTGCGATCGTAATAAATGACCAATGTAAGCACGACTAAAATTCTTGCAGGTATAACAACTACAGGTCTCATCGAGTGGCGTAAAATCTTCCCGGAATCGCGCATTCTTCAAATTCCAGCGTTCGCCATTCACAATTGCATTTCCGTGCCGTGCCAGACGTGTCGGAATCACACAATCAAATACATCAATTCCCGCAGCTATTGCCCGTGCCATTTCTCGATGCGTCCCTACCCCCATCAAGTAGCGAATCTTATCCGGCGGTAACAATGGAGCCGTATGTTGCACCACCTGATCAATTACCTCCGGCGCTTCCCCGACGCTCACACCACCGATCGCATAACCGGGCAAATCCAACGCCACCAACTGCCGCGCCGACTCCGATCGTAAATCCAAAAACTCCCCGCCCTGTACAATCCCAAACAACGCCTGATCCTGCGGACGACCATGGGCCGAAACACACCGCTTCAACCATTCTGTTGTCCGAACTAATGCCTTCTCCACCACTTCCCGGCCTACTCCCGACGGCGCACATTCATCAAAGGCCATGATCACATCCGCCCCGATCGCATTTTGAATCTGAATCGATCGTTCCGGCGTTAAATTAATCACACTGCCATCACGGGGCGATCGAAACGTCACACCTTCATCAGAAATCGATCGCATTTCACTCAAACTAAAAACCTGAAATCCCCCCGAATCCGTCAACATTGGACCGGACCAACCCATAAATTTATGCAAGCCACCTGCTCTCTGCACCAAATCTTCACCCGGTTGCAAATGCAAATGATAAGTATTTGACAGCACCATCTGCGCCCCCGTCGCCTGAAGCTGATCAGGTGTCACCGTCTTCACGTTCGCCAGCGTGCCCACAGGCATAAATCGCGGAGTCTCCACAATTCCGTGGGGCGTATGAAAAATTCCCGCTCTTGCCCCTGTCACCGGACAAGTCGCCTGAAGCTCAAATTTAAAATTCTCGGACTTAAACTCGTCGCTCTTCAAATTCTCGACCGTCAAATTATCATCAGTCACAACAAAACCGCCAACAGACTAAAACCCATTGACAAGCCTAGCATTCACCCTTATGAATGCTAAAAATCTTCATCTTCATCGCAGCAGGTATCCCAACCCGATGACAAAACATCGGCCACCACCGCATCTAATGCCGCCCGATCGATCGCCCGATCCTCCACATCTCGTAACAAACTGCCTAAGGGAACCAAGCGCAGACAGCGATCGTCCTGCATCAAATCAAAGAAGGTTTGCTCAGGTTTTGGCCCTGACGTGATAGATTTCCCAAGCTGCAAACAGTCAAAACTACCCACGTTGATGTAGATAGAACTATTGGCAATCATCGTCGCACTGGTGCCCTCATGAAAAACCTCCACGACACAGCCTTCGCCATGACTTACCATTTCCCCACCTTGGAAGAATATATACCTCACTCGGCTTAGATCCCCGAGTAACCGTTGAATATCCCGCTTATTGACCAATATTCCAGCATCAATAATGCATGGAGTTGGTCGTTTCATCCCACCCGAAATAAACTCGTGACTCATAGCCAAAAAACTGCAAAATCCTAGAGAATAAAACCAAACTTGCTCAAGCTGTTCGATCGTCCACAACTACATCCACCCTTAAAACCAGGTTTTGGTAGCTAAAGTGATCGACTTTCTACTATTCTGGCACAGCACTCAAGACGCGGCACTATTTTACGGATTCCCTCACATTTCCAAATCTCTCTTAACCAAGTAAAGAAGACTTCACCCATGGTTCGACATCTCCGGGCATTCATCCAAAAATTCTTAGGCGCACTCGTCTTCTACACTCAAATACCGCTCCCCCATAGCCTTCCGCTGGACTTTGATGGGATTGCGCGCTTTGCACCGATCGTGGGTTTATTAATTGGCAGCATCCTGCTATTTGTTGGAGTGATGTTGTTCCCGATCGCTTCGCCCTTACTTGTGGCCGCGATCGTGGTGGCGCTGTGGGTCTGGATTACGGGCGCGTTGCATCTAGATGGGGCGATGGATACAGCGGATGGGTTGGGCTGTATGGACCAGGAGCGTCGTTTGGATGTCATGCGAGATCCCCACAATGGTGCCTTTGGGATTGTGGCGGCGATCGTTATTTTGCTGCTCAAGACAGCCGCCTTGGCTCAGGATGGCATCGTTGCCGAGGGGACAGAGATTTTAGCGTTACCGTTAGTGTGCGGCTGGTCGCGCTGGGGACAACTGATCGCCATCATCCGGTTTCCTTATCTGAGAGCGGAAGGTAAGGGGAAACTGCACAAAACGTCGATTCGTGGATTTCGAGATGCTTTGCCAAGCTTGTTGATTTTGTTAGGCTGCCAACTCATCCCATATTTCTCTGGGGATTTCTCCTTGGAACAAACCTTGATGATGCCGATCGTGGCCCTATTTTTCAGTTGGGGCTTTGCGACTTGGATTAATGGAAAATTTGGTGGCCATACGGGAGATACCTACGGGGCTGTAGTTGAATGGACCGAGACCGTCCTGCTATGTTGTCTTGCGTTGAGTTAAAAGTGATGTGAGTATACTTGGTTTGATCGGGTGTTTGTACTGACGGTGATGACCTCTTGTCATAGCCAGAGACTAACCATCTTGTTCAAGTAATTTGATGATTTCTTTAACTTCTATCATGGCAATGGTGGATCGAAACTCCCCTTACTATAAATAATCTATCGGTTCTTCACGTTCAGAAGGCGGAGATTTTGGTGGGTTTGGGGTTTGTAGTGGAGATCGCCCCTATTGAATGAAGAATATAGAAAACTACTCTTAAATTCCTCATTCTCAATCCGATCGTTGATACTTTAAGCTGCAATAATTTCAACTTGAACTTTCATTCCACTATGCGTCAACATTGTGATTAGCTGTTCTACTTGAAATTGATCGATATCGCCTTCCATAAGTCCTTCGACACAAGGGATCGTTGTTTTTAGATGAGTGGCTGCAATTTCTGGACTCCATGCTCTCGATCGGATCAATTTGCGGAGACTGATCATGAGGTCCGATCGAATGCGTAGGTTTTCAACTTCGTTTGGTGGGAATCCAAGGTCTTCAAAAACATTGTGGTTTGTGGTTTTCATGGTTGTTCTTTCCGTTGTTGAAGCTGTCTCTTTGTTGGATCGATCGTAGCTCAAATCCAGTTTTTCGTTGTACTTCTACTGGGAGGTCCATCAGGTCTTCTTTTGAACTGTCCAGCCATTCGAGCGGTTTGTCAGCCATGATCCGATCGAGTACTTTTGAGTTAGTGTCACGAATTATTCGCGGTGGTGAAACGGTCGTGTTTGGCATGATCTCGCTGTACCACAAGCCAAAAAACAGTTAGACAACTTGTTTCATTTGGAAACACCCCAATCTCATCAGACTTCGTTCGGAATTCTCGAAATAGACGTTCTAAATGATTTGTCGTTCGGATCTGTTTATGGAGACTTTCATCAAACTGATAAAAAGTCAATGTTAAGGCACTATCTTTGATAAATGTCCGCACAGCATCTGGTTCTAACATTTGCCACTTGAGTTCAAATGT
>JAJAYH010000311.1 GCA_026786325.1 Alkalinema sp. CAN_BIN05
CCCCATGATTATCCGCAAGCTTTATGAAGCCTCCATGGCGGGTGTCAAGATTGACCTAATCATCCGTGGGGTTTGTTGTCTGCGTCCTGGTGTTCCCGGTGTGAGCGATACGATTCAGGTTATCAGCGTCATTGGCCGACTCCTAGAACATTCCCGCGTCTTTTATTTCTATAACAATGGCGACGAAGAAATTTTCATTGGCAGCGCAGACTGGATGACCCGAAATCTCGATCGTCGGGTTGAAGCAGTTACGCCTGTACGAGATCCTGAATTGCTTGCCGATCTCCAAGAAATTCTCGGCGTTCTGATGGTAGACAATCGACAAGCTTGGGATCTTCAGCCCACTGGCGACTATCTCCAGCGCGTTCCAACGGATGTGGAGCAGTCGTCCCAAATCCACTTCATGGAACAAGCGCGAAATCCTAATTAAATTCCTTCAAAATTCTCTTACGCGATTCTACAGAAATTGAAAATAAATCCACATTTAGTGTTGACAAAAACTGAAAACCGCTATATCTAGTGTGTATGGATTATCTGTTTTTGTGTTGCAAATCTTTTTGAATGTGCTAGCGATCGGGTTGTAACTTGCAGTCCGGCTATAGCCAGTTGATGGGTGCTGTTTCAGCTCTATCCAAAGGAAACAACTTCTTCTTTAAAAAAACAACCGTATAGGATCAAAAAAATTTATGTTCAGCGCAGTTTTGACCATTCTACTTGTGATTTGGATTTGAATTTCTTCGGTAAATCTCTGAAATTATGTGGTGTGATGTCTGATGGTAACTAAATCTTCTAAGAAGAAAACGAAAACGAAAACTGACACAGATGCTCCGATCGAGGAGTTGGCTGTTGGCACAGATGTGGAAGTCTTGAGTGATGATGAATTGACTCCAGAAGCTCTAGCACGATCGGTGCCCAAAAGTAATAGTGATTATTTGGGCTTGTCTGATGATTCAGTTGGAATTTTTCTCCGGGAAATGGCGAGATATCCGCTGCTGAACCAGGCTGAAGAAATCGAACTGGCCCGTGAAATTGCTAAAGGCGGACCTGTCGGAGAGCGAGCTAAGCGAAAACTAGTGCGAGCTAATCTTCGACTCGTGGTTTCTATTGCTAAAAAATATCTTAATCGCGGCGTTCCATTCTTGGATTTGATTCAAGAAGGATCCATGGGTTTGATGCGGGCGGCTGAAAAATTTGACTACGAGCGGGGCTATAAATTCTCGACCTATGCCTACTGGTGGATTCGTCAGGGCATCACGAGAGCGATCGCATCCCAGAGTCGCACTGTACGCCTTCCGGTTCACATGGTTGAAAAATTAAACCAAGTCCGTAAGGTTCGTCAAACGCTTTCCCAGGAATTTGGTCGTCGGCCCACGAAGCAAGAGCTGGCGGCGGCGCTTGATATGGACGAGGATAAGCTGGATCAGGTTTTGGATGTGAGCCAACGGACTTTGTCGCTCCATGCGTGGGTGGGTAAGGACGAAGACACGGAGCTAATGCAGCTTATTGAAGACTCTGATAATATTCCTCCGAACGAAAACCTCGATCGTAAACTGTTGAGCGATCGGTTGAATTCGGTGTTGGATCACTTGAGCGATCGGGAGCGGGAAATCATCCGTTTACGCTATGGCCTTGAAGATGGTCAGCACTATACATTGACCGAAATTGGTAAAATCTATGACCTATCTCGTGAACGGGTCCGTCAAATTCAAGCGAAAGCTATGCGGAAACTGCGCCATCCTCGTCGCCAAGCATTGCTTAAGGATTGGGTTTAAGTCTCTCTCAACAACTGTTTAGGTAGGTGACGATTGTTATCTGATATTCAAGACATCACATTTCACTACTTGAATCTCTATCTCATTGCCTAGTCCTTCAGATAGAAGACCAACCTGGATCTCCGCACTAGACTATAGGAATGCACATTGGTTCTACATAGCGTGTTAACGATTTCTTGTGAGCGTCCTGTGCTTCGTGTTTTAGTGGCTGATGATCATGAGTTGACCCGATTTTCTCTTAAGCTCGCGCTCAAGAATCATTCGGGTATTGAACTAGTTGGTATTGCGACCAACGGTTTAGAAGCCATTAATTGTGTCCGGGAATGTATGCCCGACGTAGTTATCTTGGATCTTCAAATGCCTGTCGTAGATGGGTTGAAGGCAGCCAAAGAAATTAAAAATCTGTGTCCTAGAATTCAGATTCTAGCCTATTCTTCTTTAGAGGATAATCGGGTCGAGCAGTTATTACGAGATTCTGTGATTGACGGAATTTGTCGTAAGGAGACCTCTACTTCCGAAATTATTGCTCGCGTGAAAATCCTAGGGCAACCGTTCTTGGTTGAACATTCTGTGTTTTAGTTTACAAATTCTTTAACATACAAATTTGGATTCAATCGTAATCAAAATAGCGCTTCAGCCTTTTATTTTATTTCTTGGCTGAAGCGCTACTCGGTTTTTATGGCGATCGCAACTTCCGATCTTAAGGCTTAATCACGGACTACTAATTCAAGGGTGATACCGATAAGATATAGCTGGGTTTGGCAGCACTGCGACTGCCCACAAAGACTTTATATGTCCCGCGTGTCCAGCGCCCAGTAAGTTCAGCTTCGCCATTAGAAAAGTTGTCGGTTTGGATGCAGAAGCGCTTGCCTTGGCTGTTTATCAGTAAGAGAGTTGTTTCGCTGTCACCTTTGATCCGGAAACGCCGATCGCTGTCTTCGGTGATTTCCACGGTATGTTGTGGTTTCTCGATCGCGGCGGTCGCACAGGTGGCTGAACTGGCCATGCCCTGTAGCGTTACAGCTTGACTTGCGTTATTGATTGAGATGACGGTAGAGACTTGTGCAAGCGCGCTGGAGAAGACCAAGGGAACAGTAGCACAAGCAGTTATAAATGCAGAGACTAATCGGCGTGTCATGGTGGGTACCCCATTGGGCAAATCTTGGGAAAAATCTTGGCTTCACTCTTTCAGTATGCAAGCAATGTTAGCTACTGCTTGAGTGATTTAGACCTGTTTCCGAAGTGTCACTATTGACAGGGATAGTCGTACTTTTATTTTAAAAACTATTACAAAAAAAGGAATCGATCGGATGTGCGATCGATTCCTTTTAATTTTAAATTATCTGAATTATCCGATCGTTAGAAGTACTCTTAGAAGTACTTCTTCAACAACAGATTAAGATTTTTCTTTGTGGTTTCCGAAACCTTGTCCATTGGGGTCAAGATTGCGTATTTGAG
>JAJAYH010000312.1 GCA_026786325.1 Alkalinema sp. CAN_BIN05
AACTCTGGTCAGTGGTGGACCAAATTGATACCTCTAAAGGATCTGTAATGAGTATTAATGCGGTAGTTCATCAACGGGATGTGACGAAGCTGAATCCGGGAATTAGCGACAACCGCGATCGTGAATTCACATTGGCGCTAATTGATTCAGGGGCAAAATCCGATCTAGTCGCAACTCAGTTTTCAGTCAAAATAGAGACTGGCGGTGGAAATGGCATTCCGAATCGATTTGGTAATTCTAAAACTTATTATGAAGGAGTACTTCCAAGTAATTTAGTGACGCGAGATTACAATCGTTTTGTATTCAATCTAGGCGCGCTACCAGTTCCATCAGATACCTTTAAAACAGGAAATGATGTACAGGTGGAAATTAAGGCGATTCGATCGCTGGGCAGCCGATCGACTACTCAAACAATTGATTGGTCGGGAACTGTCTATTAATATATTGCTTTATGCACTGTAGTATCCTGCGGCTTTTTTTGCCTCAATTTCTACCCGTGCATCTAGGGGGATTAAGTCATCGGCCAACATAATACGATCGATGACTTGAATGCCTGAATTAACGATCGCATTGTATTTATGATCACTCATGGAAACGAGTCGATCGATCCGTTTTACCCCTAACCAATGCAATACATCTGGCATCAATATCTGCATCCGTGCATCTTGGACCCCAGCTACACATTCGGTTCGCTCAAAGTATTGATCTGCCCGATCGCCCTGACGTTTGCGAGCATTATAAACTAAGAATTTAGTCACTTCGCCTAAAGCGCGACCTTCTTTTCGGAAATAGGCCACAATGCCAGTCCCACCTGATTGGGCTATTTTGATACTTTCTTCAATGCCCTGAATCAAATAGGGCCGACAGGTACAAATATCGGACCCAAAAACATCAGAACCATTACACTCGTCATGTACTCGCAATGTTAGTTCTCGTGATTCATTTTGAATTTGATCCGCATTACCAAAAATGTATACTGTAGTATTCCCGATCGGCGGCAACCATACTTTTAATTCACGATTATTTAGAAATTCTGGAAACATTCCACCTGTTTGATCGTGAAGTGCTTGTCGTAATGATTGTTCATCAATTCCTAATCGTTTTGCAATGCCTGGAAGATACCAAACCGGGTCGATCGCAATCTTCGTCACTTTTATGGATCCATTTGATTTTAGAATCTCACCGTCAATGGTTAACGTTCCTTTAGAAATCGCATTCTGAATTTCTGGTAAATTTAAATGTGCTTGAGTAATTGCAATAGTCGGACGGATTTGATATCCTTTTTGAATCAGCGGCGCAAACATTTCGATAACGATCGCACCCCAAGGATCAAGCGACACAATTTTTGTCGGGTCAAACCAAGCCTCATTAGGGGCTATTGTGATCAAGGGTTCAGTATGCTCTAACAGCGGCTGATGACCAGGATCTAATTCACCAGATGCAACTGAAAGGGCACGATAAATGCCATAGCTGCCGCCGTGGGTGCCGATAACATTGCGATGGTTATGGTTGACTAATGTGCCCACGACAGGGCCGCGATCAAGGGCCGATCGTTCGCCCCATCTTATTGAAGTTGAAATGGAGGGATGATTATGGGGCGATCTCGATCGAATGATTCTAGAGTGGGATTGACTAACCATCAGGGAGAAACCGGAAAACGCGGGCCGGATTGTTGCAATACTTGAATGATTTTTAAATTGGCTGTCGGAAACGGATATTCATTCAATTCCGATAATGTTACCCATTTAATCTCATCACATTCGATAGTTTGGGGAGTTCCACTGAGGTGACGGCAATGATAAACATTGAGCTTGACTTTAAAGTGACTATAGGCGTGATCGATAGTCATCAGGGGTTCATCAACAGCAATTTCAATTCCTAGTTCTTCTTGAATTTCTCGTTTGATACATTCAGGAATGGTTTCACCCGGTTCGACCTTGCCTCCTGGAAATTCCCACATTCCGCCCAAGAGTCCTTCTGGCTTACGACGATCGATCAGAATAGTATTATCTTGATTGCTGCTCCAGATTACTGCAACGCCAATAATTTTGTGGGGAATGGGAGCTTTTGGTTCGGTCATGGGTCTTTGATTTTGAACTCCTAAATTGTACGACTTACACAACCGATTCCACGGGCAAACTACACAATTAGGCACTTTTGGGATACAAACTGTGGCACCAAGGTCCATAAATGCTTGATTGAAGTCGCGTCCCTGGTTAAGTGGAACTAATGATGTGGAAATCTCCCACAAGCTTGCAAGATTTCGATCGGGCGGGACGGTCATATTAATTAATCGCGACAGAACCCGTTTTACGTTGCCGTCGAGGATGGGCAAGGGCAGATTAAATGCGGAACTCAGGATTCCTCCAGCGGTTGTTCGCCCGATTCCAGGTAGTAACATTGCATTCTCTAATGTGTCGGGAAATTGTCCTGAGAACGTTTCCATTATAACAATTGCTGCCTTATGAATATTTCGTGCCCGTGCATAATAACCCAAGCCTTCCCATGCTTTCAATACAGACTGCAACGGAGAGTCAGCTAATGCGTCTAGGGTGGGAAAGAGATTTAGCCAGCGATCGAAGTAGGGAAGGACTGTTTTAACCTGGGTTTGCTGGAGCATGATTTCCGAAATCCAGATTTTGTATGGATCTTGGGTTTTTCGCCAGGGGAGGTCTCGGCCTGAGATTTGATACCATTGCAGTAGCGATCGGCTTAAAGCCTCAGAATCGAGGTCTTGGGCATTGAGTGATTGTTTAGGCTGGGAATCTGATTGAAGGATAGCGGTTTTCATCAAGTCACTGTCTGTACAGATGCGTTGAAATATCCTAAACGATTGCATCACCCTACCGCTGTCATTTTTGCCGTCAATCCAGAAAATATCCCAGAAAACATGGTTTCGTCTTGCTCAGGCTTACAATAGATTGAGATGGTCTTCATTCTAGATTCCCACCGTGTCTTATAAAGATTTCTCCTGGAAAAAGGCGAAGCAAGATTTTAATCTAATAACTGTGGAAGGAGAACGCTTTTTGCCGGAGATTGCGCCTGTGATGGCGAGTCCTGAATTGACTTATATTTTAAAGCAGAATGTTCCTTGGGCGATCGCAGTTGGCAATGAAAAAGCTCGATCTGAAGCAATTATTAATCCTGTTTTGCTAGAGGTTCGACGGATTTTACATAATGATATTAGTGTTTTTTCCGGCGAGGAATTCAATGTTGATTCTAATGTTGGACTAAGTGGATATTGTGATTTTTTAATCAGTCGCTCAAATGATCAACTCGCCATTGAAGCACCTGCGATCGTGCTTATTGAATCCAAAAAAGAAGATCTTAAAAAAGGGATGGGTCAATGCCTTGCGTCTATGGTCGCGGCCCAAAGGTTTAATCAGGACTGCGGCAAACCGATCGCCACGATCTATGGCAGTGTCAGTAGCGGAACTACTTGGCGATTTATGAAACTAGAGGAACAGACTGTCACGGTGGATTTGACGGATTATCCATTACCTCCAACAGAGGTGATTTTAGGAATGTTACTTTGGATGGTTGAACAAGTTTAAGTGTCTCTCAGTCTATTTATCTAACGCCAAACCCTTTGCTGCGCTGTCCATAGTTCACCGATCGGAACTTCACTTGTCCACTTCCCGGTGCATACAATGTATAGGTTGCGGTTCCAGGCACGCGCCCCACATTCCCGACTCCGACCACCTTTTTAGATTTAATGGTCACGACTTCGGGTTCAGAAGATCGATCGAGGGTTTGTACTGTATTGGTTAAACTCCCAGATTCAATCGCCGCTTCAAAGGCCAATCCCGATCGACCACAAAACAATGTGTTTACATCTCCCCGTGACAATCGATCGAGCAAATCGATCGGGCTAGTCTCTGGAGTGAGTTCATCATCAGCACCCATCGAACTTCCATGAATCAACAAACAATCTAGCTCGACAATTCCAAAATCCAATTCCTGAATCCAAGCTACTGTTTCCCGTGAGACCGAATCCCAGAGGGTCTTTGCCATTTTATTTCCATAGCGATCGATCAATTGATCCGGATGTCCCGTGCGCCCTAAGCTATGCAAAATCAAACATTGTTCTTCCCACCACCCCTGACAAATTGCTGAAATACGTTCATTCGGTTTTGGATTTCGCAGGCGATCGACCAATGCTTCACTTTCAGCAACGGGACCGACGACATCACCAATAATGAAAAACTCATCTACATCCTGTTTTTTAAGATCTGCTACTACCGCTTCATATGCTACTAAATTCCCTTCAATTCCACTTGCGATCGCCCAATACATCTGAATCTCCTAGTTCTATTTTTTGAATTGTAAAACGCTACTATAAAAGTCTCGCTGCTTGTTTTGCAAAGTACGTCAGAATCAAATCTGCCCCGGCTCGTTTCATACTAGTCAGCGTTTCAAGCACGATCGCATCTTCATCAATCCAGCCTTGTAGCGCCGCTGCTTTGACCATGGCATACTCCCCAGAAACATTGTAGGCTGCGATCGGGAGATTTGTTCTTTGTTTGAGAATGTGAATAATATCGAGATAAGCAAGCGCAGGTTTGACCATAATGATATCGGCCCCTTCTTGAATGTCGAGTTCAGCTTCCTTAATCGCTTCACGAGAATTCCCCGCATCCATTTGGTAGGTTTTCTTATCTCCAAACTTTGGCGCAGATCCTAAAGCATCACGAAAGGGTCCGTAGTAAGACGAAGCATATTTAGCGCTGTAAGCCATGATGACGACATCAAAAAATCCTGCACTATTCAAACCCTGACGAATCGCCCCAATTCGCCCATCCATCATATCTGACGGCGCAACCATATCCGCTCCAGCCATTGCGTGGGCGATCGCCTGTTTGACTAAAATTGCAACGGTTTCATCATTCAAGATTCTGCCATCTTCACTCACAATTCCATCATGACCTTCGGTGCTGTAAGGATCTAGTGCAATATCTGTAATCACAATTAGATTTGGAAATGCTTTTTTAATTGCTTTGACAACAGAGGGCACCAATCCCTCAGGATTAAAACTTTCAGTTCCAGCATTATCTTTGAGTGCATCATTCACTTTTGGAAACAATACGATCGCCCCAATTCCTAAATCCCATGCTTCTTTGATTTCCCTCAGCAACAAATCCAAAGTGTATCGATATTGTCCCGGCATGGACGGAATTTCGATCGCCTGATTTTCACCTTCCATCACAAAAAGGGGATAGATTAAATCTGCTGCGGTGAGATGTGTTTCCCGCACCATCCGACGAAGGGTTGCATTGCTACGAAGACGGCGCGGGCGATGGGTAAGTGGTAGCTGAGAGTCTGCGCTACTTTCGGTTACGACGAGTAAGGGTTGTGCGGTTGTTGGATTGGTCATGATGGTATTTGAGTATGGAATGATTATGATAGTATCCCCGCCCAAACGATCGGCAACTTACCGAGTAATATTAATCTATTACCGCTCACAAATATGACTCGGATCTTCGGCCCGTTCTGCATAC
>JAJAYH010000313.1 GCA_026786325.1 Alkalinema sp. CAN_BIN05
CAGCAAACCAACAGCCATTCCAAATTCAAAAATCTCAGAGCCTCAACCCCTCGCTTCTCATTTCGTTCAAACTCCACAGAGGGAAAACGATCGGCTGGAAATCGTTTAGGTCATTCCAAATTTGGAATTGTTGCTATTAACCACTCGCTCAAGTAAGAACCGTACAGAACCGCTAGAATTAAAGACGCGTGCCCGTGAGGAAAACCCGATGCAAATAACCCTGAACCTACCTGAGAACCTCAGCCAAACCGAAACCTTTAACCAGAGCGACTGGCTCCGGGAAATTGCCATTGTCCTTTTTCAGCAAGAGCGGATTTCCTTAAGTCGTGCCAGTAAAATTGCTGAGATGGAAATCATGAATTTTCAAAGGCTGCTGGCCGATCGTGGCATTTGCGTCCACTATGATGTGGGAGAACTTGAGCAGGACGTTCAGCATCTGCGCGATCGTGGTTGGCTATGATCGTTGTCAGTGATACTTCTGCGCTTTCTAATCTTGCTCTTGTCGATCATCTCTGGTTACTAGAAGCCATTTACCAAACCGTTATTATTCCTGACGTTGTTACCAGTGAATTAGCCGCCGCCAGCAATCCCACTATCTCAGCTATTATCCAATTGGAATGGATTCAAACCAAATCCCTCGAAAACTCCCAACTCGCCAACCAACTGCAACAAGAACGGGGATTGGATGCTGGAGAAGCCAATGCGATCGCGCTAGCGCTTGAGTTACAAGCCGATGATCTACTCATTGATGAACGCTTGGGACGACAAGAAGCCGTTCGACTCGGACTTTCTATCATTGGTATTCTGGGTATTCTGCTCGTTGCGAAACAAAGAAGCCTCATCTCTCAAGCCCAACCTGTTATGGATGCCTTAATCAACCAGGCTGGTTTTCGCGTCAGCCCCCAGCTATATCAGCGTGTCTTAGCCCTCGCTCAAGAACCTTAGTAGAAAATAAGCCAAAGTAGTATGCGGAGAACGACTTTAAATCATCAATTATTGAACCTATCAACAATACCAATCGGAACCATCGGTTTAGGAAACTTCCAGGCGTTGTAAAGCGGTGTAAAATTAGTATTAATTGTCCGTTCATGGAGTCTAAAGGGATGTCCTTTACCATCGAGTCAGCTCGCAATATTTTCCCCGAAACGCTGTCTGCGGATGTAGTGCCAGCCACGATCGTCCGATTTAACAAACTGGAGGGCGAAGACAAATTGGCGTTGATCTGGTTCGCCTACCTGGAAATGGGAAAGACGCTCTCAATTGCGATCCCCGACCCTGTGAATATGCAATTTGCTAGCAGCACACTCAGCCAAATTAAGCTGATGAATTTCAGTGAGCAGTCACAATTAATGCGTGACCTGGCTAATCGAACCGATCGCCCCATCTGCCGCATTTATGCCACCTGGTCAGTAAATATCAAACTCGGCTTTTGGTACCAAATGGGCAAATGGATGGAAGAAGGGATTGTTACCCCGATTCCTCAGAGTTACCAACTTTCAGCCAATACCTCGGCTGTCCTACAAGCAATTCGGGTTGTTGTCGATCCGGGTCAACAAATTACGATTCTCCGCAATGCAGTGGTGGATATGGGGTTTGACCCAGCGCAGTTGGGCAGCTACAGCTCCGTGGCAGAACCGTTAGTACCACCCAAGGATAGGGCCGATCGCACCCCAATTACGGCCATTCCTGGTATGAACAACCCAGTGATTGTTGAGTACATGGACAACCTGAATGCCAATGACTTTGATGCTCTGTTACACCTCTTTGCTGCGGATGGAGCCTTGCAACCTCCCTTCCAGCGTCCGATCGTTGGACAGGATGCCCTGCTTCGTTTTTTCCGAGAGGATTGCCAGAACTTAAAATTGTTGCCTGAACGGGGCATCATGGAACCTGTCGAAGATGGCTACACCCGGATTAAGGTCACGGGCAAGGTGCAAACCCCTTGGTTTGGTAAGGATGTGGGCATGAATGTTGCATGGCGCTTCCTCCTCAATCCAGAGAACAAGATTTTCTTTGTTGCCATTGACTTACTCGCTTCTGCTAAGGAATTGCTGAATCTGGCTCCTTAGTTGTCTTCCTACCCGGCAGGCAGGTTCCGATCGCTCCGATTCAGCTTCAATAAACCAACAGCAATTCAAAATCTCAGAGCCTGAAACCCTGGTTTCTCCTTTCGTTCAAACGCCACAGAGGGACAACGATCGGCTGGAAAGCGTTTAGGTCATTCCGAATTTGGAATTGTTGAACCAAAGGGCGATCGCGTAAAACTTGAACGGGTTAAACTAGGTTTAGCGGCTCATGCCTAATCAGGAGAATTTCCGCCATGGTTTCCACCTTTAAGATTCAAGCCGATCGCACCACCATCACGGATGAAGAATTCGAGAAAATTTGTCGTGAAAATCGCGATCGTAAATTTGAACGCACCGCCCAAGGAGAATTGGTAATCATGTCTCTAACTGGGGGAAGCACAGGCGAACGGAATGCAGAACTGAATGGACAGCTTTGGTTGTGGAATCGTCAAGCAAAATTGGGTCATATTTACGATTCGTCTACAGGATTTCGGTTGCCCAATGGTGCCATCCGATCGCCCGATGCGGCTTGGGTCTCGCAATCCAGGTGGGACGCGTTAACTCCAGAACAACGTAAAAAATGGGTGCCGCTCTGTCCTGATTTGGTGGTGGAACTCAAATCTCCGTCGGACGATATTGCAGACTTGCAGACCAAAATGCTGGAATACCAGGAA
>JAJAYH010000314.1 GCA_026786325.1 Alkalinema sp. CAN_BIN05
CAGCTCCGCAGCTAAGAATAAAGGATTTACCACTGATTCTTAGTCCTGGAGGGACTTTCGTTTCTAGAGCGCAATTCATTCGCGCGGTCTGCCAGGAAATCTCGGTGTTATTAAATTCTCATTCCTTAGATTACGCAATTCGTGGCATTCGTCCTTTAGATGATTGGGAGAGTAAATACAAAAATACTTGATTTAGTTCATCGGCATAGCATTCAATTTCTAGAAATTCATCATATTTTTTGATCACTTCAATCTGGACACTACGATGGGATTGAGGTAGACGATAATTTAATACAAGAAGTCTACTTTCTAATCCCTCATATAAATCAACTTTTTTAATCTAGTCTAGAAATTAATGCATCAGATAATCAGATAACAGAACTAGACTTTCGGGTACTGGACGACAATCTGGGGCGCTTTGCCCGTTAGTCCTTGCATGTGCCGTAGAACTAAAGACCGAATAGGAGAAATATCTTGCAAGATCCACAAAGATAAGCGTCGGATCATTACGATCGGCCAGATTTTGTTTGAAAAAACACGAGTTAACGTATCCGTCAATCCTAATACAAATAAATTTTCCCACATTCTCCACCGTTCGTACTGTTTCAAAACAGACAGACTAGCAAAATCTTCATCCCGAGTCAGTGCATTCTGCATCACATTTACCAGCGCCGCCGCATCTCGGATTCCTAAATTAATTCCCTGACCACCCACTGGATGGCAACAATGAGCCGCATCCCCGATTAGAGCGAGTCCCGGTTTCACGTATCGAGTGCTGTGCAAGAGCCGAACCGGAAAAACCGACGGCTTACCGACCAAAGTCAATTTGCCCATATGATCGCCATAGCGCGATCGCAGTTCCGTCATAAACTGATCCGGCTTAAGCATCAGCATCCCATCGGCAACTGCCCGAGGCGCAGTCCAAACAATGCGACATAAGCCATTGGGTAAGGGTAAAATTGCAAACGGACCATCGGGTTGAAAGCGTTCGTAAGCGATTTGGTTGTGGGGATGCTCAGGCTGAATGAAGGCCACGATGCAGGATTGCCAGTATTGCCAGCCAAACGTAGAGATATTAGCGGCTTGGCGCAGGGCCGATCGACTCCCATCGGCGGCGATCACGAGCTTGGTGGAAAGGGTTTGGGCGCTGTTTTGAGAACTAGTCTGGGCGAGTTTAACAATGGTCCGATCGCCCTTTTTAACTGTCTCTGTGACCGTTGCTGGACAAATCCGATCGACGTTTGGTAAGGCGTTCAGCCCATATTCTAAGGCTTCTAATAAAACGCGATGCTCCGCCACATAGCCAATAGTTTCACGGCCTAGATCTTGGGGTAAAAACTTCACCACTTTGCCATAGTCGCCATCGGAGAGCTGGACCGATCGGTAGGTTTCGACCTGAGGCCGGATGCGTTGCCAAAGTCCTAACTCTTCAAAAACTTTTACCGATAGCAAATTGACAGAATAAGCTTGTCCCCGATCGCTAGCCATCGACTGGGCTTCGGCTTCAACAATAGCCACCTTGAATCCCGCTTGACCTAGAGCGCAGGCCGCCACGTTGCCGACAATGCCACCCCCAACAATGACGACATCGTACTCATGGGCATCATAGCTATGGGTGTTCTCACCATCTGTTAAATCGCGAGTTACGCCGTAATCTATATCGGGATAGATGAGTCGAGAGTCAGTAACGATCGGTGCGGTTTGCATTGCAGGATGTTAATCGAAAGATTAAAACTAGTTACATAACTATATCTTGTGCTGATTATCACCGGAATGCAAGCATTTTTCTGGGTGGGATGCCGTCCAGTGTCGGTACAGGTGAACCGATCGGATGAAAACCCCATACTTAGAGCGCAGTGATTTCGATCGCGATGCGCAATTAAAAGTTGTTGTTGGGATCTGCGTCCGATCGGGCCGAGACTGCTTACCGTGTCCTGACGTTAGGCTACCTCTAGGAAAGAATATCCCCTTCAATATTTCTGATAATCCACCTGGGAATCAATGATGCTGTTGGCGAATTCAATTCAAGCACCAGAGCGGCACGCATAGCCCATTCGTTGTCCCAATAGCCCACCCGTGAATAAATTCCGGGCTAATAGCGAAAACCTGTTTCAACAGGTTAAAGACCTACTCTAAGAGGTTTTCAGTCCGTTTTAACGGACTTTGGCTATTAGGCTGGGATTTTAATCCCAGTAGGTGAATAACGAAGCGCGCAATTCGCCAACAGAATCTTGAAATCCAAGGTGGATGTTGATCGAAGTCAGCGGGGTAAATTCTTTCTGTGTAATCGCCTTACTCTTCTACCATTCGCCTAAATCTTCGTCTTCTAGCTCAACGAGTGTATCCGCGCCAGCGTTAATATCTGTACTAACGCTCGTAGTTGCGCTAATGCTGATTTCAGTAGCGTCTAATTGATTTGAATTCATTTCACCTGATTCTTCAATGGTTAATCTAATTGTACGTGAAAAGCCTTCACCATTTGGATCGCCTATGGTAATTTCCACCGTTTCACCACACAGCTGATCCAATCGGCCTAGTAATCCACGCAAATGAGGTGTACTTGCTCCAGTATCAACATATAACCGTTCAGAAAGTTGATTCATTTTGCGCCAACTTCCATACAGTTTTGCGATCGCACCTTCTAGAATGCCAGATTGATTGACAAGTTCTGCGGCAGTATTCAGAACACCTAACCGCAATGCTTCTTCAAGGGCCAGTTCTAAATCAATATTAGAATCATTTAATGCCTGAACTTGATTTGCGCCTTCCAAATACCTTGCCAAATATCGCGCTTCAGCCGTCACTTGTTTTAGAGTCCCAAGATCCGGATTTTCAGCCACTGCTTCGCGAATCGTGTCTTGATGGACTTCTGGAAGCCGCTCCATTTGTTTGACTAAAGGCGCAATGTATCGGGGTGGAATGCTTTGGTCGGCGGCCTTGGCGCGCAATTCTTCAGGAATTAAATCCGAGGTCATGGCGACCCATTCATCGGAAAGCTGTTTGACTTCGCGGCGGGTAATGCGTTTGCCCTGTTTGGCGGAGTCGGCGATTACTTGCTGGACTTCCGGGGACGATTTGGCCGTCTCCATAAAGGCGCGCTTGGTGAATTTATTAACGTCTTCAGTTTCGAGATAGCCGTCATCAATCATCCGATCGGCGCATTCGGCTAAATCAATTAAGCTGTAGGCTGTGCTTTAGCTCATTTCGCGATCTTTTAACCAATTCAAAAAGCCAAGCCCTTTGCCTGGTTCTGACGTTCGTTCACGATCGCGCACAGCCCGCAAAATTTTGCCTCGCCACACGTCAGTTTGCAAATCTAACCGATCGCATACTTGCCATGCCATCTCGATTTGTTGCTGAAAGTCATAAGCGCTAATTTCGGTATCTTCCGGATCAGGGAGTTGTACGTCAAAGCTGATGGCTAATTTTTCTTCTAGGGCGGCTAGGTCCAGAACTGGCTCCCCATTCGCTTTCGGTTGCCGCACTTTTTTCGTGGCTTTCACGGGAGCCATATCAAATTGAGCCTCAAATTGAGATGCTTTTGTTGAAGGCGTATCTGCCTGCGC
>JAJAYH010000315.1 GCA_026786325.1 Alkalinema sp. CAN_BIN05
GTACTGAGCCTCTAGACTATAGGTATCGCCCAGAATTTCCATAGGATTATCCGTCACAGTTGTTATCGTATGCCCCTCTCGTTCTAGTCCGCCGTACATTTCCATACGATAACGATTCAAAGACAAATTAACCCGAGCCGCCATTTTTGACCAAGTACGCAATGTGACTGGATCAGTACCTCGATCGACATCAAAATCCACTTCTCTGAGCAGCATCATATTGTACCGCACGGCTTTGGTGGTGGAGGTTACTAACTCCCGATAATAAGGACTACCATTGCCAATCTTACCTAACCCATAACTTGATGCCCAAACATAACGCGGCACCGACGATCGTACACGGGCCAACGCTTGACGGGATTCAGTATCCGACATCACGCCGTTAAAAATAGCAAACACCGCCACAAAATGATTCTCAATGTCAATTGAAACGCCCGTCCCGATTGTTGGAGTCGCCAATACGATGTCATATTGCTGCATCACAGCATTGATATTACTGGCAATGCCATGGGCTGGATGATTTCGATCGACCACAGTTTCACTATCAACCCGTAGAATCCGTTTTTCAGGAAATCGATCGGAAAAATAAGTTTCCAAATTCCGCGAACTCCAGCGCCCTCTTACCTTTTGAGAATCCAAACAAACATAAATTGGACCCGTCTCAATAACCCGCTCCATTTGCAAAATCAAAGAGGCCGGATTTGGAGTGTCATAAAATTGGGTCTGCATAAACCGATCGCTACGCCATTGATTGAGTAAGACCCAAGGCTCTATGGGTTCATCTAATAAACTTAATACATATTCAATACTAATATTTGATAAATCTGCATCCTGAGCAATCACTACGCCGCCAGAATTCAATACCGTTTGAATCAATTCTTTCAACGTCGCCAAAATTCTAACACGACTATTGGCACAAGTTGGACTATTGAGAGCGTGCCATATTACTTGCTCCACTTCATCCAAAATGACAATTGAATTCGCCCAATCCTCAGGCATAAAATTCGCTTGAGATGTCCCATACAATGAATCCACACACAATCCATAGCCAGCCATTCCTAAGCTTGCATTGTCTTTAATTTGACTCACCCAAGGCAATCCTAATCCATGACAAATCGCTCGCCCCAATTGAATTCGATGGGTAATCACCAACACTTTACGATCGGCTTGCGGAGGCAGGGCTAAAAACGATCGCAATGCGGTTGTTTTTCCGGTTCCCTTAGGACTTTTAACGCAGATCAATCCCGAACTTGGGTAATCCATACCTGTCAAAAATGGGAGATTGACGACCTGGGAAGCGCCATAGGTTAAGTTCCAAGCTTGACTCTGCTGCCAATGTTCAAACCGCGTGGAGTTCGCCACAACGGATTCAAACTCAATTGGACTACGACCCACAATAAAATCATCCACGCCCTTCTCTGGACCCGGCAATTCCACAACCTTCACGATCGATCGCCTGGCATTGGAGTGATTATTAGAGTGGTCATTACTGTTCTGAATTGGACGGGACAACAAATTTCCCAAACATCCGATCGCATTATTGACCTGTTGAGCCACATGAATCCGCGATTCATAATCAAAACAAATCAAAAAATTACGGGGAATTTCTGTAAAAACTGCCAATTCTGGAATCAATTGATTATTTTCTTTACGATACCCACCAAATATTCCTGGCAATGCGATCGCCGCATAACCCGCTGTGAGCAAGCATCCTGCCTTCTTTTCCCCTTCCGTCAAAACTACCGGAACCGCATTGCGCTGCACCCAGCTCCAAAATCCTGTTCGAGTGTCGGTACGTTTAATCGAAATTCGGTACCGATCGGCCACGCGTTGCCACACAGAAGACGGGACATCAAGCAATACTAAACGGCTTGAACCCTTGCCCAGACTAGGGCTTAAATACTTTGCAGACTTTCCGGTAAGCGGAGTAATAACTGGAGTTGCTGCATCTGGTTTAAATCGTCCCCATGGCATTTGTTGCCAATTCGCCAACGGATCGATCCCGCTGACCCACCAGCCTCGCAGTGCCCGATTATTCGATCGCGTTACCTTCCAATTCAATCGTTCTGCAATGGGATACCGCATCTCACGGCAATGTTCATCCACTTCAGAATCGAATAGCGTTTGGACATTGAGACAAATGATTTGTGCATCTACGCCACTATCCAACCATTCCTGTTCATGGTCTTTTGCAACCCGTTTGCTCAAAATTGATCGACTCAATGCCGATCGCAAAACTGACGGTTTGGATGGAGATTTAAGTAATGGTTTGATTGATAACGAATTCAAATGTGAACTCGGTTGCAACTCTATGCTAGAGCCGCAACTTCTGATACAATTTTCAGACATAAGGACAGATATCCCAACCGCAAATTGGGATGACAAGGTTGAACAATTACCCCTTGAGCTAACTGTGGTAGGGAAGCTGGAGGGGTTTTGCTTTGGAAAAATTTGGTTAAAACTTTTAGCAAAGCGGGATGTGACCCAACGTCACTTGTCCCGAGGTCGAAACTATGCCGAAATTACAAGGTGGTAGCTTGCAATTTGTGAGTCCGTGGTAGAAGACCTCGACGGCCATAAGTTAACACTCCCTATCCAAGATCTCAATAGGGTCAAAAAACTGATCCGCAGGCGTTATGGCTTAGTGATCCGATCGCGTTACGGATCTATTCAGACGATGGTGTTACAGACGACAAAATAGGATGGCTGATAAACCTGTTTTTTTTAGACGCGGGTGTGATGGATTTCTCGTGTGATCGTTCGGTAGACTGGGCGATCGTTAGCCCTCAAATGTGGGGATCAGTGCAGAACTGAATCTAGACGGCGGCGTTACGGAAAGATGCCATTTTCTGGATCCAAATTTAAGGGATCACTAGACGGCAAAGGGACAGGTCGATCGGGTAAAATCAGACGCAGCCGTTATGGATTTCCGCTGACGCTATATCTACATACGGGCTAAATACGGGGTATGCTATCTAAACTGACGAGTCGCTACGCTAGATGTAGTGTGGTCGATTCTTTTCCTGGTTAAGTCATCGTCGTCCCGAGAGCGTTATTCCCGTGTCGCAACCTATTCCTTCATCTAAGACTGCTGTTAATGGCTCATCCGGAAGCTTTGCCGTGGATGGCCATCTACTACGGCTGGTGTCTCGTGCAGGCATTCCCCTGCGGAATCCCAACTTAAGGGCACCACTGGTGCGCGAGGATGGTGAGGGTGCTTTTTTGGAGATGCGGGTGGAGTCGAATGGAGACGGGGAGTTGGGACTCGTGCGGCGGATTGCTGTTGAAAGTCTCTCACCGGAAGCCCTTAAAACGTTGCCGATCGCCCTTGAACAGATGGACTGGTCGGCTTGTGTGAACAAAGGTTTGAGTCAGGGATTAGCGGGGGTCGAGGAACGATCGCAAAGGCGGTGGCTGAACTCGCTGATGACGTTTCTCAATCCGCGACAATTGGCGATTCTTTTATATTGTTACCAGCAATATTGTTATCAGCAAGGCACGTCGGCTTCGGCGCAGGTGACGTTGAATTCCGATGACTTGTTAATGGCGTTGGGCTATACGCGGACAAAAGACGGTGGATTTGCGTCAAAGGTTCGATCGCAAGTGCATCAAGATCTAGTGGCGCTGCATCGGGTGGAGCTGGTGTACCCTAGGGCAATTATGTTGGGGAAGATGGCGGGGGAAAGTGCGAGTCGGAAGGTGGAAGTACGATCGCTGTTGAAGATTGTGGATTTTGTTCCAGAACGATCGGCTTCGGGCTTTGATTTGTTTCGGGCAGCGGATATGAGCTTTGAGATGGCGGAGCGCTATACGGTGGAACTGATTTGTCGGCGGGATGGGGCGACGAGTCGGGTGTTATTTCCCAAAACGATCGATTTGTCTCAGCGGCTAGGGGGCAATGCTAAAAATGATTATCGGATGCGATTGTTGATTTATTTGGCTAGTCGGGTGGCTTGGGGGTTGCTGTCAGATGGGCAGTATATGATTTTGTCGAAGCAAGGATTGTTTAATAGTTTGGATTTACTGGGTAGTAATAGTTCTCGGAACAATCAAATTTTTTGGCGAACGATCGAAGGTTTAAAACAAGAAA
>JAJAYH010000316.1 GCA_026786325.1 Alkalinema sp. CAN_BIN05
CCTCAGTCCCGCCTCAATCCCGGCTTAATGCGACCTCGGTCTCAATACTCAAATCCACCCTACGACTTTACCCGAGCGCCATGATTTAAAAAAGATTTAAAAAGATCTAAAAAGTTGGCCAAGCCTGGAACTTATTGCCAATAGAATGACTCTATCCATTTAGTTAGACCCATGTGCTAGTTTTCGGAATGTCACAAACCCCTATGTTTACCTCTCGTCTTCTGAACTTGTTTGTCCTCGCTGCCCTCACGACTACCAGCGTTCTGTCAGGGTTTAGCCCAGATTTGCGCCTGAGCCATACCACCATCCAAGCCGCCTACGCTCAAGAATCTAGCTTCACCCGGTATGTTCGTGCCGTATTTGCTATTGAACAAGAGCGCCGGGTGTTGATAGCTCAAGTGAAAAATATGACAGGCGGCGATTTGCCTGATAATGTCTGTGATTCTGGATTTTCAAAGCTTTCGGGACAATTCCAAGGTCCAGTGCGCGATATTTGCAACCAGTTCAACCGATCGGCGATGGGTATTGTGAACAAACACAATCTGGCTGCTGAATTTAATGAATTCCGAAAGCAAGCTATAAGCAGTGATCCTAAGGTTCGCCGTGACATGCAAGAAAAGATCTCTACTGAAATGCGTCGTCTCAAATTGAGCTTCTCAAATTGATCTAATGGGATTTAGGCAATCTCCCAAACCCAAAAAAGCGATCGTAACTTGGAAGTTCTGATCGCTTTTTTGTATGAGTTGCAATAGGCGGCTAGTAAGAGATTAGAACGATCGTATTTAAGACGAAATACGGTAAATCTGGTCTACACCGACCGACAATGGCGATTATCTCCCTAAAACTCACGGTTAGACGCTCGGCCCGGATCGTACCCTTCGTTCCGCACCCGACGGCGTAAATCACCCGCATCAGGACTCGATCGCACCGCATCATCCGGACTAATCCGACCCAAGAGCACCAATTCACAAAGGGCTTGGTTCATCACCTGCATCCCTTCATTGGTGTCGGTCTCCATCATACGGAAGGCTTCAGTATCTTCGCCCTTCAGCAGATAGTCCGAAATCGCAGGCGTATTAACCATAATTTCGTGGACAGCCGTCCGTCCGCCGTCGGTTGTGTGTAGTAATTGCTGCGACACCACGGAAATCAGCGATTCCAAAATCTGGACCCGCATCGAGGCTTGTTCGTTGGGATCGTAAATATTCAGCAAGCGGTTCAGGGTCCCGATCGCATCTTTGGTGTGCAAGGTGCCCAAGACTAAGTGACCCGTTTGAGCCGCTTTCAGTGCCGTATCCACCGAAATCCGATCCCGCATTTCCCCAATCAAAATCACATCAGGATCTTCCCGAAGAACCGCCCGCAGTGCTTCTGAAAATTCGCGGGTGTGTAGGCCCACTTCTCGTTGGCTCACCAGACACTGGTTGGATTGATGCACATACTCGATCGGATCTTCAATCGTGACAATGTGCTTTGTGTCGGTGTCATTTAAATGGCGAATCATGGCCGCGATCGACGTTGATTTCCCAGAACCCGTTGGACCAGTGACCAAAATCAAACCTTGGGGCTTTTCAATAAATTGCTTCAGAACCTGAGGCAAGCCCAACCCATCCACCGTCGGCACAGTCAGCGGAATCAACCGCAACACAATGGCCCCGCCCGTCAAACTCTCAAAACAGTTGACCCGACAACGCAGGAATCCAGGATAGTAAATCGCTGTATCCAACTCCATGGTCTCGGCGAATATTCTACGTTGGTTTTCGTTCAGAATTTCCGCTAAGTAGAGATTGAATTGATCCGCCGTTACAATCCCATATTCGGGCTGGATGGTCATTGCGCCGCGAATTCTGAATCGCACCACTTCTTTAGCCCGCAGGTGAATATCTGACGCGCCTTTATCGTGGGCATCATGCACCATCTGTTCAATGGTATTTGTGAAGGTAATGCGGACTACAACCGGAGCGGTGGAACGGGTAGGGGCCTGATAGACTGTTGCTGCTGGAATAGCTGCCCGGATTTCGGGAGCCATGCCTTGAGCTGCGGTTGCGACTCCGGCAGAAGCTGGTGGACGCATTCTTGGCGGTGGCGGATTACCGGGTAGCGGTGGTGGAGCGATCGGTAGGTCTGCCGCAGAACGGGCCGACATGCTCATATCACGGTTCGATCGATTGTCGGGATTAGACTGATTCATAAATGCGCCTAGAAAGTACACCTACAATATGTTCAGCAATAACAGCCTCACTTATGCAAGCTGTGTTTTACTGCAAAATTCTGACTTGTTGACAAGCTGTGAAGGTTACAGATATGCAAAAGTTACAGAACGGTGAAAGTTACAGATGGGTGAAAATAGCTTGAGTTCTATATATTGAAGCTACTCTCCATAAATTTACCTAAAAATTATGCGATCGGTTGTAATTTCTGCCAAGTTGTTATTCTTTTTCATATTTATTGCGGGCTAATGTCCGTAGATTGAGTGTTTTGACCAGTATCTTCACTATGGCTATCCGAAACTATGGCTATCCGAATTAAATCTTTTCTCAAAATCTTAGAGCATCGCCTTGCTGTCCCGTCCTATAGCGGAATGGTGTTATTAGGGTTTGCACTCTTTTTCTTTATCGCTGCCACAAATACGATGGCGGGCTGGCTCTACGTTATGAGCGGCCTCATTTTGGCGCTGCTAGGTATCGCCGCCGTCTCTGTTCGCCGCAATTTACGGGGGATTTCCGTCGATCGACCCAAGTTAGAGCCTGTTCAAGCTGGAGATATTCTTGCCATTAGATTTGATCTGCACAACGACACGGGCCAGCAAAAAGCGTTGATTCAGGTGATTGATCTTCTTCCGCCCGGTCTTGGGAATCCTCACACATTGGTTATTGCTGAATTGCCTGCGCGCTGTTCTGTCGAAGTCCGCTATGACTTGATGCCTGCGCGCCGTGGAGTTTATCGCTGGCAACGCTTACAACTTCGCACTGGTGCGCCATTGGGGTTGGTATGGGCCAGTCGAACTTGTAAAGTAAATGTGGTGGCGGTTGTTCATCCGCGCATTTTGTCGTTGGCCTGTTGTCCATTGATTGACAGATTTGGCATCGATCGTAGCCTCCAACAACTCAGCAACCGCACCCCAAATGCTGCGACCTCTGGTCAAACCCGATCGCTGCGGCCCTATCGTTGGGGCGACTCAACTCGGCTGATCCATTGGCGGACGAGTGCAAGACTTGGGGAATTGCGGGTGCGAGAGCTGGAAACCTTTACCAGCGGGCAGTCCATTGTCATTGCGCTGGATAGTGCTAGAGCTTGGGAGGTTGAGAATTTTGAACAGGCTGTTACGGCGGCGGCGGCGCTTTATTTTTATGCGCAACGTCAACAACTACAGGTACAGATCTGGACAGCCAGTTCGGGCTTGGTCAAGGGCGATCGCAATGTACTTGATACGTTGGCCGCGACCAATCCAAATGAGATGCGTCAAGCTGAAGCGTTGCCTGATTCTCCAATCCTATGGCTGACAAGTCACAGCCCGATTAATCTTCCGCCGGGGAGCCGATCGTTGTTGTGGACATCGGGATCAATGTCGAGATCAATATCGGGATCAACAAGTGATGGTTTAGGGGGTGATGCGATCGTAATAAATCCCACTGAACCTATGGATCTACAACTCATGCGTCTGGGAAGCTAAGGAATTTTTATGTATATCTTTACGCACACTAAATCACCATGAATGACTTCCCTGAGGACTTTTGGCTCGGAGTCGAGCAATTTAATCAAGGCGAATTTTACGCCTGTCACGATACTCTAGAGGCCGTCTGGATCGAAGCCCCTGAAGCGGACAAAAAATTTTATCAGGGCATCTTACAAGTTGCCGTTGCGCTTTACCATCTTGGGAACCAAAACTGGCGCGGTGGAGTCATTTTACTGGGTGAAGGAATTCATCGACTGCGATCGTTTCCCTCGGACTATGCCGGACTAGACATTGCGGAATTTATGGCTCAGGTCAGTAGTTTGTTGTCATTTCTGCAACAGCAAGGAGCCGAAAATCTTCCGGCCTTGCAACTCACCATTGGTCCGGGTGGAAGAGAATTGATAGCGGATGATGAACAACACCGATCGCAGCCCTACCTAGACCGCTTGTGATATTATCCAAACAAGAGTTTTCTGTTGGCTCTTAATGACTTTGCTGAGCAATTTTATGCCTTTTAATCTTTCATCTTTCTTGCAATCGTCCGCTGTTCGTCTGACTGGGTTTCTATTACCACTGACCCTACCATTTGTGCTTTTGTCCGCCACTCGTTTGGTCCAAGCGGCTCCTGCTCAAACGATGCAGCTTCGGGCGAATGTCACGGAAGCCAATTCAAAAACCGGAGTCGTTGTCGCACGGGGCAATGTCCTGATTACCTATGCTGCCCGCCAAATTGAAGCGACCGCTGCCCAAGCGATTTATTATAGTAAAGAAGGCAAAATCATTCTCAGCGGCAATGTCAATATTCTCCAAGAAGGCAACACCTTAAAGGGCGAAACCGTTACCTATCTCGTTAACGAAGGTCGATTTATCGCACTGCCTCAGGAAAATAGCCAAGTTGAAGCGACTTATCTTATCAGAGACACCCCACAATCGGCTCCGGACCCAGCGCCCATTCCCACCAATCCCGCTAATGTGAAACCTGTTAAAATGCCATTCCCGATTGCGCCCATTCCCTAGATTCTCTTCTTAGATTGTTGTTCCATACATTCACCGTCTAAAACTCCATTGAAACTTGCACTTGAAAACGTCCATAAGTCCTACGGAAAGCGATCGATTGTCAATCGTGTAAGTTTGGCGATCAATCAAGGTGAAGTGGTGGGTTTGCTTGGTCCTAATGGCGCAGGTAAAACGACAACGTTTTATATGGCGACGGGGCTAGAAAAACCCGATCAAGGTAAAGTTTGGCTAGACGATCAGGAAATTACGACGCTTTCCATTGATAAACGGGCGCTATTGGGCCTTGGTTATCTTGCGCAGGAACCTAGCATTTTTCGATATTTGACGGTGCAAGATAATATTTTATTGGTACTGGAACAGACAGGCGTACCGCGTAATGAGTGGGCCGATCGGCTTCATAATTTGCTCAAAGAGTTTAGATTAGAAAAAGTAGCAAAGACTCAAGCAATCGCCGTGTCTGGTGGTGAACGACGGCGGGCAGAGCTAGCACGGGCCTTAGCTTCGGGTCCAGAGGGTCCAAAGTTTTTACTCCTTGATGAACCGTTTGCGGGTGTCGATCCAATAGCGGTTGCTGAAATTCAAGAAATCATTGCGAAACTACGCGATCGTAACCTGGGCATTCTAATTACGGATCACAATGTTCGAGAAACGCTGTCCATTACAACCCGATCGTATATTTTGCGAGATGGCGAAATTTTGGCAGCGGGAAGTTCGGCTGAGTTATATGCTAATCCATTGGTGCGGCAATACTATCTCGGTGACAATTTTCAGCCTTAGCATCCAAACGTTCCTGTTCATTTATTCATAGATTATGTCTAGTCCGACGATCGCTCAAAAACAGTCTCTACCGCCGAGTATTCCTGGATTTTCGGTCCTCGATCGCTATCTTGCGACACAATTGATTTTGCCATTTTCCTTTGGGGTGGCGGCATTTTCGTCTATCGGTATTTCGATCGGCGCACTGTTTGAGCTAATTCGGAAAATTACGACAGCGAATCTATCCTTTGAGATTGCGGTGCAGGTTTTTTTCTTGCAAATGCCGCTGTATATCTATTACGCGTTACCGATGTCGATGTTGCTGTCCACCTTGATTTTGTATAGTCGCCTTTCGACCGATAGTGAGCTGGTCGCCCTACGCAGCGCAGGCATTAGTGCTTATAGATTGATTGTCCCGACCCTGATTATGGGATTGATCGTCACCGGAATCAGTTTTGCCTTTAACGAGGCGATCGTTCCAGTGGCCAATTCCCGTGCGACGACGCTATTGCAGGAAGCGCTGAATGAAGGGAAGGTCAATATTGTCAGTAATATTGTCAATCCAGTCTACGAATCGGTCACTTTGCCAGATGGCAGCAAAACGCAGATGTTGACGAAGCTGTTTTATGCCAAAAGTTCTAATGGCAAGGAAATGGACAGCGTGACAATTTTGGACTTTTCGGAGCCGGGGATGCAAGTGTTTGTGGCGGGGCAGCGGGCGGTGTGGAATAACGAGAAGAGTTTTTGGGATATTTTTGATGGCACGTCGTACAGTTATTCGGTGGATGGGACGCGTCGGGAAATTCTAAAATTCCAAAAAGCAGTGGTCAATTTTTCACGGGTGCCCTTGGATTTGGCAGCTCGTAAGAAGAATTGGGAAGAGATGACGATCGCAGAACTGAATGATTTGCGATCGCTCTATGATCAAAGTGGAAATTTCAAAGAATCACAAACAACGCTTTTGCGCATTCAACAAAAAACTGCAACGCCATTTGTTTGTTTGGTATTTGCATTAGTGGGTGCGACCTTGGGAATGCGACCGAACCGCCGATCGGGTAAGGGCGCGAGTTTTGCTATTAGTATCGTGATTATTTTTGGATACTATTTGCTAGCATTTATTTGCGATGCCATGGGAAATACTTCCGTATTATCGCCCTATGTGGCTGCTTGGTTGCCAACAGTTATCGGTCTGATGTTGGGTGGTGGATTACTTGTGAAAGCAGCGCAGTGAAATCTAATTGTTTTTTGAGAAGTTGCCTAACATCTTCACCACAAACCACCAGCGAATAAATGATTCTATGTATGCTGATTGCCTGACATAAGTTAGTGATTAAGCAAATGGGAATTAAATCATGACGCAAATCTGACGGTAAATTCAAGCCGTTCGCGCTTCTCTTCGACTTGCCATTTGGAGGCATAAGCTCGGTCCGGATCAACTTGAGTGGAGAGTGTTAAGCGCACCCAAAACTCCCAGCCCTTTGCCAATGCTGATTTAACCCAAGCCCAGCCAATTTTGAGATAACTCGCTCCCCGTTGCCAATGTGGATCGACCCGTCTTGGCTGACCTTGTTCAACCGTTTCCGTACCTTGCAGGGTTAAAATACCGTTGCAATCACAAAGCAAAGTCTAGAGAGGGCAATAGCATCCCGAATTTTAGACTTCTGCAAATTGCAGCCATTGTTCATTGAAATAAGATTTCGGCAGTATGCATTAGGATTCGATCGAGTGATTGTTAGGGGGTTTCAAATCACCCGAAAGGTACAGAGTAAATATTAGTTTTCTTCCTATAC
>JAJAYH010000317.1 GCA_026786325.1 Alkalinema sp. CAN_BIN05
GACTATGATTGTATTCAGAGCATGTGATCGTATTTAGGATGTGTGATTGTATTCTCAAACCATTCCGGTCCCCCCTTACCAAGGGGGCTAGGGGGATCTCCGAGTTCCCCCCACCAACGTATCCAAACTCGGGGAAATCTCTGCAACGACGATCGTTGGATTCCTCACCCTTCTCATTCCGTTTGGTAATGCTATTACAGACGATCGTGTTCTCTTCGCAATTGTTTCTAATGATTCAACAGCATTCAATTTTTGACCATTCTCCATCACCTTCTCAAGTAATGCCACTTCACCCACTTGAATCTCGTCGTCCATCAACCCAATCCGATCGGACAATTGCACATCATCAATTCGTCGAAATACTTGCTTACGTCCCGGATAACTAATTTTATTCACCGCTTCTTTCATTACCGGGATACCATCAATTTCTACTAATTTGTAGACTCCATTCACCGGACTTCCCGTCACCAATTGCGTCCCAATGCCATAACCATCCAAACAAGCCCCTTCATTCTTCAATTCTTCAATTCTAAATTCATCCAAATCACCACTCGCCACAATATTAACCCCCGGCAATAAATCCCGAATTTCTTTTGACAATGCCACCAAATTTCCCGAATCAATTCGTACACCAGTTAAATGCTTCGGTGGGTTTGCCTTCAAGGCTTTTGCCGCCGCGATCGAATCATAGGTATCAATCAATAATGGAGCCGTCGGGAAATAGCGACCGAATGCCTCAAATGCTCTTGCCTCAGTGCCTTCAGTGGCCGCCAATGCCATCACTAATGAATGCGCCATGGTCCCAACCGGGACTCGCCCTAGTTGCAATGCCGCCAATACATTAGATGTCCCATCAAACCCTGCGGCCAATGCCGATCGGGCCGCCATCAATGCCGCCTGCGGACCAAAGGCGCGCCGAGTTCCAAACTCATAGAGCTTTGCGACATCACCTGCAACATCACGCATTCGAGCCGATCGGGTTGCAACAAGCGTTTGATAATTAATTACATTTAATAAATACGTCTCAACCCATTGGGCCTGCCAAAGCGGGGCTTCGACTCGCAGAATTGGTTCATTTGCTAACACAATAGTGCCTTCAGCAACCGCCCATACCGTGCCTGTGAATCCACCAGTTCTTAGAATTTCCCAAAACCGATCGGGCGCATTTTCAAACAGCGCTAGTTTCTGAAGAGCCGCAATTTGAATGGCGCTAAATTTCAAGGTCTCTAAATATCGCAATGCCTCAGCCAATCCCATCGCCACCAAATACCCAAAATCATCGGGCATCCGACGCGTAAACAGTTCAAAACTGGCCGATCGCGCCTCAAGCCCTTCACCCACATAACAAGCCGCCATCGTGACCTGATAGAGGTCCGTCAACAGACTCAAATCTTCTACAGTAAATTCAGGAATAAGGGCAGCGCTCATCGCAATGGGGTTGAACAACAATGCTCCATTATTATGGTAGCTTTAACCAAAAGTCAAGGCTTTTCTTTACGTTTTTTCTGCTTGCGGTCCGATCGGAGCCTTGAAATCAGATCTTAATTATAGTTTTTTACAATAAAACTGACCTTTATCTTGTGAGATTATACAAAGAATCGTATGCAAAATGATGGAATGACGATCGATCGATCTATAGTTAAATCAGATCAAATCCCAACAATATTTGGTCAACTCTCAAGCCTGTTGATGCTGGTTTCTCTTCATTCCTATTCATCAGTAAAACTATATTTACGAGGTTGTTCTATGCGAATGCCACGATTTTTTGCTAATGCCGTATCGTATGTTTCAGAAGCCGTCAGTCGCATTTTTGGGCTAGATGATGATAATTATCCAGCCACAGGAGTTCAACCGTTTACTGGCGACAAAAATAGTCAGGAGAAAACTAATTAAGACAATACAAGTTAATTTAATTCTGCGATCGAATCTTTCCACTCTTCAAGACAAGAACCCCATTTTTACTGTATATAGTAGAAATGGGGTTCTTTACTAAATTGAACTAAATTCAATCATCGTCTTATCAAGAGAACGATTTGCCGCAGCCACAGGTTTGGTTGGCATTGGGATTCGTAAATTGGAAGCCGCCGCCAATGAGAGCATTGCTGTAGTCGAGCATCATGCCATAGATATACAGCAGGCTTTTTGGATCACAAATCACCTTAAACCCATCGTAGTCATAGACTTCATCATCGGGCCGCGCATTGGCAATTTGTTCAAAATCCATCGTATAGGACATGCCTGAGCAACCGCCGCCCCGAACGCCCACGCGCAAACAAAGGTCTTTCCCTTGCTGGTCCCGCAGCGCCCGAACTTGGGTTAAGGCAGTTTCCGACATTAGAATGCCCTGTTGGGGGGGTGTTGCGACTGCCTGAGTCATTGTTTCTCCTGTTGGGCGTTTGGATGGAATTGAAAAATATCTGAACGATCGAACTCGTCGTTATTAACTATTCTAGAGGCTACGGTGAAGATCTTACACGCTTGTTATTAATCAATAGGAGGCTACTGATTAATCTCTCGCCAGTCTGCTCTAGTGAAGCTCAGATTTGCGGTAAGGTAAATGGTATCGAATATAAGCCGAACCCATGACCCTCGCTTCGACTAACGACAAGCCTCACCAAAAATCCAAAGCCCTGAAACCCGGCAGCCGTCGTCCGGCCAAAGAGCTATGCAGCGAATGCGGTCTCTGTGACACCTCCTACATTCACTATGTAAAAGAGGCTTGTGCATTTATCAATCAGCAATTTGACAAGCTTGAAACCCTTGTACATGGCCGCAGTCGACCTCGACTCTCCAGAAGAACTCTACTTCGGCGTACATCAATCAATGATGCAGGCCCGAAAAAAAGAACCGATTCCTGGCGCACAGTGGACCGGAATTGTCAGTACGATCGCCATTGAAATGCTCGAACGGGGCTTAGTCGAAGGCGTTGTCTGTGTCCAAAGTGCAGCGGACGATCGGTTCACCCCTGTGCCTGTGATTGCCAAAACCCGTGAAGACATTCTGGCGGCGAAGGTCAACAAACCTACTCTTTCGCCAAATTTAAATATTCTTGATCTCGTTGAACAATCTGGTCTCAAGCGTCTATTGGTCATCGGGGTTGGTTGTCAAATTCAAGCGCTGAGAGCAGTTCAAGACAAGATTGGCTTAGAAAAGCTATAC
>JAJAYH010000318.1 GCA_026786325.1 Alkalinema sp. CAN_BIN05
TGACAGAAGACCTGCGGAACTCTTTACAAACGCTGCTTACTGAGTCCTGTGAGGCATTGGATCTGTCCCAGCCATGAGACGAGTTTGCTGAAAAAATTGGCCCAAAAAAATCGGCCTAGATATTAGCTAAGCCGATCGTTTGTAACCTCTATTTCTTTCCTATCAATCTATCGACCAATGCCGACGTAGCGGAATCCAGCAGCCTCGACCATGGCCTGATCGATGAAGTTACGTCCATCAATCAACACAGGTATATTCATGCAGGTGGCCATCTTGGCATAGTCCAAGTTCTCGAACTCCTTCCACTCCGTCACTATCACCAGCGCATCACAACCATCAGCTAGACGCTCTGGATCTGTTTCGACAATCACATCCGATATGCCGTGACGCATTCCAGACTGTGAAATAATTGGGTCATAGGCTTTGACTTTTGCGCCCAGACGAGCGAGATTTTCAATCAACACCAACGATGGAGCATCGCGCAAGTCGTCAGTATCAGGCTTAAACGTTAGTCCAAGAAGACCGATCGTTTTCCCTTTTAAGATTTTTAGAACCTGTTGCAGCTTCTCGATCGTCACCATTTTCTGGCGTTCGTTGACGGAAATCGCCGCCTTCATCAACTGAGCATCGTAACCGTAGTCGTCAGCCGTATGAACTAGCGCAGATACGTCCTTAGGGAAACAGGAGCCGCCCCAGCCTAGGCCAGCGTTCAAGAACTTGCTACCAATCCGGGTATCCAGACCGATGCCCTTCGCCACTTGCGTGACATCCGCGCCAACCCGATCGCAGATGTTCGCGACTTCATTGATAAAGCTGATCTTCGTCGCCAAAAACGCATTGGCCGCATACTTAATCATTTCCGCCGAGCTGAGATCCGTCGTCACGACTGGAACCGTTGCGGCTGATTTATCAACGGCAAACTCACGAGCAATAATAGGTGCGTACAAGTCCTGCATCAATCCCTTCGCTTTTGCGCTGTTGCCACCCAAGACAATCCGATCGGGATTAAACGTATCATGAACTGCCGATCCTTCTCGCAGGAATTCAGGATTGCTGACAACATCAAATTGAGGTTCTGCCTGACGCTCAAGAGTCGCTGTACCCCCTGTTTTTACGGCACTTCCGGCAAGCTTCGATTTTTCAGCAAAGCCATCTAAAACAATCATCCGAACCCAGTCGCCAGACCCGATCGGCACCGTAGACTTATTCACAATTACTTTGTAGCCGCTCGTCGAATGCAGGTTTTGACCAATGCCACGGGCCACGGCCTCCACATAGCGCGTATCACTTTCACCATTGGGTAGCGCAGGGGTTCCGACCGCAATAAACAAAATTTGGCCATGGTCCACACCCGCCGCCAAGTCCGTCGTGAATTCCAAATGACCCGACTGAATTACGCCCTGCATTACATCGGATAGCCCCGGCTCAAAAATCGGCGATTGGCCCGACTTCATTAGGTTTACTTTTGCTTCATTGTTATCCACGCAGATCACATGATGACCAATGTGAGCTAAACAAGCCCCCGTAACCAAGCCCACATAACCCGTTCCAATAACACAAACTTTCATAAGATTTCCTCTAAATTCATCAAAACATCGTTAATAACTAGATTGCCCTCGGTTCTCCAATAAATGATTCGAGGGCAAAGGGTTTTGCAAGTCTATCGCAGCACAGCAGAGGCAACCACTTCAGATCCGAGGCGCTGACGGAAGTCCGCGATCGTTCGGCTTAGACCTTCCTGAAGGGGCACAGTTGGCTCCCAGTCCAGCAATTTCTGCGCTAGGGTGATGTCTGGCTTACGGCGGCGGGGATCATCCTGCGGCAATGGCTCAAATTTTAAGGCAACGCCGGGGTTTACCATTTCTTGAATTGTTTTGGCGAGCTGCAAGATGGTGTATTCGCCGGGATTCCCAATGTTCACGGGGCCAACATAATCGCAGTTCATCAAGCGAATGAAACCTTCAATTAGGTCTGACGCATAGCAGAAGCTCCGAGTCTGGGAGCCATCGCCATAGATTGTCAGGGGAACGCCTTTAAGCGCTTGGACGATGAGATTGCTCACAACCCGACCGTCGTTTTCTAACATACGTGGACCGTAGGTGTTGAAAATCCGCACGACGCGAATATCCACATCGTTTTGACGATGGTAATCAAATGCCAAGGTTTCAGCGACCCGTTTGCCTTCGTCGTAACAGCTTCGGATCCCGATCGTATTGACACTACCGCGATAGCTTTCCGGTTGTGGATGCACTTCAGGGTCGCCGTATACTTCGGAGGTGGAAGCAAGGAAAAAACGAGCCTTAACGCGCTTGGCTAAACCCAGCATGTTCATGGTCCCCAGTACGTTGGTCTTGATAGTCTTGACCGGGTTGTACTGATAATGAACGGGAGACGCAGGGCAAGCAAGGTGATAGATTTGATCGACTTCTAGCCGAATGGGTTCGGTGATGTCATGACGAATCAAGTCAAACTTTGGGTTGCCGATCCACTGGAGAACATTTTGTTTGTTTCCAGTGTAAAAATTATCGAGACAGATCACATCATGATCTGCAATCATCAGTCGATCGATTAGGTGGGATCCAAGAAATCCAGCACCGCCAGTTACTAAAATTCGCATAGGTTTCAAGATTAGGAAGACAGATTTCGTCAGAGTATAGGTCTGACGTATGGACGATCGCACGGCATTGTGGGCTGAGATCTGACGATCTCAGAGTACGCAACCCCGATTCAGCCCCAATCAAACCCTTACTGATCAGACTCTATCAAGAAGAATTACGGGAGAGATCTACTGTTTGATAGAGATTTATCAAATCTTCACTACTATGGCTCTCCCGATCCGTCTTTTTTCCATGACTAACCTTTGTCTTGTCCTAGCCGCAGCACCGCCATGAATGCTTCTTGGGGCACATCCACGGTCCCGATCGACTTCATACGTTTCTTTCCCTTGGCTTGTTTTTGCAATAGCTTTTTCTTCCGGGAAATATCGCCGCCGTAGCACTTGGCTAATACATCTTTCCGCAGGGCCGGAA